>DATBCN010000523.1:0-3577 GCA_036270475.1 Candidatus Angelobacter sp.
ATTGGCGACGCCGCACATCCGCTTTCCCCCTTTACCAGCCAGGGTGTTTCATCCGCGGTGTCTGACGCCGTGGCGCTCGCTGACAGCCTGAGGACCGGCCCCGACATGGAGCAGGCCCTTGCCCGCTACTCCCGGGAACGGCGCGAGCAATGCGCTCCGTATGTAGCCAGAGGCCGCGAATTGACCCAGCATTTTCTCTCCCCACAGATCGGCAGCACCGTTTTGCTGCCCATGGCCAAATCGAATGGCGCGGAACCGGGTTCTTTCTCGGACAATATTGTCCGCCTGGACCTTCTGCGTGAACGGGCCTTTAACTTGCGCTGGGCGCAACAACCGGCTGACATTATTCCGCTGACGGCCGCCGATCCGGATTTTCCCATCAGCCCCGCGATCCAGGAGCAGCTTGTCCGCCATGTTCGTGATGGCGTACTCAGTTACGGCCCGGCTGAGGGGCTTCCTGAATTCCGCGAAGCCGTGGCCAACTGGATGCACGATACCCGCAATATGGACTGCAATTCTGAAGAGGTCTTTGCCACGGACAGCGCCGCTTCCGGCATGGCGGTAGTGGCGCGGGCCAGCCTCTCGCCGGGTGATGAGGTGCTCATTCCCGATCCGGTGGATTTTCTGCTGCATCACACCGTGCAGCGCGCTGGCGCAGTGCCTGTGCGCGTGCCCGTTTGGCCGGACACAACCGCGGAACAATTTATAGCCGCCATGGAACCATACGTGACTCCGCGCACGCGTATGCTGTGGCTCTGCAATCCGCATAACCCTCTGGGCGTGGTGTATTCGCGAGTATGGCTGCAGCAGGTTGGTGAGTGGGCCATTCGTCGCGGGTTGCGCATTGTTTCCGATGAAATCTGGTCAGACATCATTTATGCGCCGCACCAGCATGTAAGCCTGGCCTCCATCTCGCCGGAGATAGCCCAGGACACCGTTACGATCTATGGCTTTTCCAAGAATTTTGCGCTCGCCGGTCTTCGCGTGGGTTGCGTGATTTGCCCTGATGCCGAATGGAAGAAGCAAATCGTGGCCGCTTCAGACGCGGAGAGCACTGTCTACGGCGTCTCTGTGCTCTCCCAGGTGGCGGTGATTGCCGCGCTCAATGATGCACGCGACTGGCTTGCCGGGTTTGTCCAGCACCTGCAGGCGCAACGTGATTATGTGATGGCCCGCCTTAAAAAATGGCCAGGCGTCACCGTCAACCCTCCCCAGGGAACTTACGTTACGTTCCCTGACGTCCGCAGTCTTAGCGACGATTCAGAGGTGCTGTGCCAGCAGTTGCGGGAGAAAGCCCGCGTGGCCCTGGTTCCCGGCGCTCCCCGCTGGTTTGGCCCCGGTGCCAGCGGACATCTGCGCATCTGCTTTGCCACATCACGCCGTATTTTGCAGCAGGCCTTTGACCGCCTGGAGCCGGTGGTGGAGCAAATTGCCAGTGAGCGGCAGCAGAAAGTCCTGCATACATAAGCTTTGCCACGTGAGCATGCCAGGACGATTCGCGCGTGGTGGATTCGTTCACGCATCGATTTTCGCCGGATCTCTTAAGTCTTCAGGAAACTTGCCGATGGCTGTATGATACCGGCACATTGCGTTGCGGGTATCGAGGACTGAATGGCCAGGATTCTCTGCATTACCCAAGGGGCACACTTTCGCCAAGACACTCATGCTTCGGCCAGCTTCCGCACCGCCAACGAACCGCTGCTGTTATGGGACAAGCTTGCCGGGGCAATTTGTTCACCAGTCACGGTGACCGGCCTGTTCGTTTTATTATTGCTGATTTGTTCTGCCTCGCATTGATCCGGCGCAGACCCCCGCCGAAATTCGCCCTTCACTCCGTGCGGCCCTTGGCCGGTTCCGCTTCCTGAATGGAAACTGACTTCACGTTCACGAATTCGCGGATGCCATGGTGGCTTAGTTCGCGCCCGTACCCTGAGTGCTTCACGCCGCCAAAAGGGATACGTGGATCAGAAGCGACCATGCCGTTGATAAACGCCAGCCCGGCCTCAATTTCATTGATAAACAGATCGCGTTCAGCGGTGTCATTGGTCCAGGCGCAGGCTCCCAGGCCAAAGATCGAGCTGTTTGCAATTTCAATTGCATCAGCCATGTCTTTTGCCCGGTAGAACGACGCAACGGGGCCAAAAAGTTCGTCTTCATGCGCGGGGGATCCTTTGGGGATATCCGCCAACACGGTTGGCGCAAAGAAATTGCCTTTGCGGTCAAGGGGCTTTCCTCCCAGCAGCACGCGCGCTCCCATCTGGACTGTCTTGTTTACCTGCTCTTCCAGTCCGCGCAAAACATCCGCGGTAGCCAGCGGCCCTACATCAGTACTGGAGTCCATGGGGTCGCCTACTTTGAGCGAAGCCATGCGGGCGACAAATTTTTTCTCAAATTCCCCGGCGATCTGCTGGTGAACGATAAACCGCTTTGCGGCAATACAGGATTGTCCATTGTTAATCACCCTGGCCTGCACTGCCGTCTCTGCGGCCCGGTCAAGGTCCGCGCTGGGCATCACAATGAATGGGTCGCTGCCGCCAAGTTCCAGGACGGTCTTCTTGATCTCCTTGCCTGCGGCCGCAGCCACGCTGCTGCCCGCGCCTACACTGCCTGTAAGGGTCACAGCGGCAACGCGACGATCGGAAATCACCTGGCTTACACGGTCTGAGCCGATCAGCAGAGTCTGAAAAACTCCTGCGGCAAACCCGGCGCGGCGGAAAATATCTTCAATGGCAAACGCACACTGCGGCACATTGGAAGCGTGCTTGAGCAGTCCAACATTTCCGGCCATGAGTGCGGGCGCGGCAAAGCGAAAGACCTGCCAAAAAGGAAAATTCCACGGCATTACCGCCAGCACTGGGCCGATTGGCTGATAGCGCACAAAACTCCGGCTGGCATTTGTTTTTGCTTCTTCGTCCGCCAGGAAACGCTCGGCGTTCTCGGCATAGAAGCGGCATCCTAGCGCGCATTTCTCGGCTTCCTGCACGGCGGAGCGCAGGGTCTTGCCCATTTCCTGGGTCATCATGCTGCCGAAAGCCTCTTTCTCTTTTTCCAGGATTTCTGCGGCACGCGTCATCATGGCGGCGCGCTGGCTAAACGGCACTTTGCGATATTCGCGAAAGGTCGTGGCAGCAAGTGCGATCTTTTGTTCCACCGCGTCATCAGTGTGTTGTTCATATTCGCGCAGCAGCTCGCCGGTGAGCGGGCTCACGCTGGCCACAACACGCCGCGGAAGCTCAACAACTTTTTGTGTGCTCATGACAGTCTCCTGACATTTCCATCCCAATTGGATGCCGCGGCCCGTGCCCGCGCTGCGGCAGCGCCAACATGCACTATGCAGCGAAAAAATACAATCGAATGCTGGCGCGACCAAATCTTACCCAGGTGCTATTTTAGCGGGGTGTCCAGTGGGGATGGCTGGTAAAGAGGCCGCCGGCAAAACCGATCTGGTAGACCAGCAGCATTCCAAAGGCGAGACTGAGCAGGCCAGAGACAAGGCCCAGGCGCCGTGAGAAGCTCTGCCGTCCCTTACCCACAAAAGAGAAAGCCGAGGCAATGCTCATGGTAATCAGCATCATGC
>DATBCN010000524.1:0-2123 GCA_036270475.1 Candidatus Angelobacter sp.
TCGACTGCCATTGGACGATCCAGCCCCGGCTTTATTCGCGGGAGGATAACCCGCGCTTGTCATTTCTGCAAAACCAAGCATACGTGCCCCCACCTTGGGATCAACCCGAATGAAAGCCGGCCCGAACACCACCGTTGGAGAATAAATAAACCCAGGGTCGAGGCATGCAAAAGACCTCCTCGTCATAAACCTTGGCGAAGCAACGCTCTCCCCTGCCCTCTCCGCCAAAGGACTGAACATGTTCCATAACTTTTTGGCTGGACACCGTCGATTTTTTCGATCATTTTTCCCGCGTGATTATCTGCGGGCGAGATTTCAGCCCGGCACTGGTTGAGCGACTCAATCAGCGCCGGGACGATCTGTCGCGCCGGGCATTGTCGCGCGAGCTTTGTCAATGGCTGGATTGGAAAGGCCCTTCGGGAGAATGGCAGACCACCAACGCCCGAATTGCTATCCGGAAGCTGGAACGTTGCGGTTTGGTTAAACCGCCAACCCAAGTCAGTCCGTTTCCCGGCAGAAACAAGACAGAACCAGTCCCGCCAAGACTTGGGCAGCTGCCGCCGATCAGCGGCTCGCTGGCACAGATCGGTCCGGTGCAGCTGATTTTGGTGGGCCACCGCCACAGTCAAGCTGGCCGCCAATGTCGGCAGTTGTTGGAAAACTTTCACCCCTTGGGAGCACGGCTGTGCGGCAGCCAACTGCGCTACCTCATCCGTTGTCCCCAGGGCATAGTCGGCGTGGTGTGTTTCAGTGCGGCGGCCCGCCGTCTGCGAGCGCGTGATGAGTGGATTGGCTGGAGCGACACCGTTCGAGCCGAAAATCTGCATCGCATTGTCAATAATAGTCGCTTTCTGATCCGTCCGGGAGTGCAGGTCAAAAACCTCGCCAGTCATGTTTTGGCTCTGGCGGCCAAGCGCTTGGCCCAAGATTGGGAGCAGCGTTATGGGTATCGCCCCTGGCTGCTGGAGACTTTTGTAGAAAAGGCTAAATACCTGGGCAGTTCTTATCGCGCCAGCAACTGGAAGGAGTTGGAGGCAACAACGGCAGGCCGGGGGCGCAATGACCCCAAACATAAAGCGGACCAAACGCCCAAACGGATTTTTGTCTATCCGCTGATTAGCAAGGCACGTGAGAGCTTGCGCCAAATGCCCGCCCAACCCAGATTGGCGAGAGTACAACCGGTGGCCGCGCCGGAGTCTGCGCCGGCCGATTGGGCCGAAGAAGAGTTGGGGCAGGTGCGTTTGGGCGATGAGCGTCTGCGCCAACGCTTGCTGGTGATCACCCGAGATTTTTACGCTCGTCCACAGAGCAACGTGCCGCAGAGTTGCGATGGCAACCGGGCTAAGACCAAAGCAACGTATCGTTTTTTTGATCATCCCCAAGTCAGTATGGATGCCGTGCTCAAAGCTCATTACGCGGCCACGACGAGGCGGGTGGCTCAGCACCCCGTCGTATTGGCGGCGCAGGATACGACCAGCCTCAATTACAGCACGCATCCGGCGGCCCAAAACCTGGGGCTCATCGGCAGCCAATCCGAGGGTCCCATTGGCTTGCTGGTGCATGACACCATGGCCTTTAACCTGGAGGGCACGCCGCTGGGATTGCTGGATGTACAGTGTTGGGCGCGGGACCCTGACCAATTTGGCAAAAAGCATAAGCGGCGGCAGTTGCACTTTGAGGAGAAGGAAAGCGTTAAATGGCTGCGGAGCTTGGAAGCGGTGGAGCGAGCGCAGAGCCAGTGCCCACAGACGCAGATCATCAGTGTCGGGGACCGCGAGGCCGATATTTACGAGCTGTTCGTCTGGGCCACCCAAAAACCCGGGCGGCCACAGTTGTTGGTACGGGCCGAACACAATCGGCGGGTGCAAGACGAGCACCGGTATTTGTGGGAGCACATGGCCGCCCAACCGGTAGCCGGGCTCAAAGAGGTACGCCTGCCGCGACGAGCCAACCGGGCGGCCCGAACGGCGCAGTTGGAAGTGCGCTTTGGCGCGGTCGAACTGCGTTCGCCCAAGCACCGCGCCAAAATGCCCAATGTGCGCTTGTGGGCGGTCTGGGCACGCGAGACGGGAACTCCCGCAGGGGTTGAGCCAGTAGAATGGATGTTGTTGACCTCTCTGCCG
>DATBCN010000525.1:0-15265 GCA_036270475.1 Candidatus Angelobacter sp.
TCGCCTGCAGAAATTTACAGTGAACGTGCCGCATCGCGAAGGCGCGCCAGTGGGGACGATTGAATTCACCGACGAGATCACGGCGGCCGTGTTGCAGATTGAAGGAATCTTTGGCCGGTCAGAGATCAGCGAGTTGCTGGCGGCAAGCTATCGCAAAGGCGAGACATTTGGAACGGCTTTCGCCAAGCTCTACGCCAACGTGTTTTCTGAGCTGGGCGTGGTCTTTCTGAATCCGCTGGACCGAGAGCTGCACGCCATTGCCCAGCCGGTATTTCGCGGAGCACTGGAGAAATCCGAAGAGATCAATCAAGGCTTGCTGGAGCGAACAAAAGAACTGGAAGCAGCGGGATATCACGCACAGGTGAAGGTCACACACTCACATACACTGTGTTTTTATTTTGAAGATGGAGCTAGAACGCCGGTAAAGCACCACAGCGGAGAGTTTTTTGTCGGCGAACGCAAACTGTCCGCGGCGGAGTTGCTCACGGAGACGGAGCGATGTCCGGAGCGGTTCAGCGCCAACGTTTTGTTGCGTCCGGTAATGCAGGACTATTTGCTGCCGACTTTGTGTTATATCGGCGGACCAGCTGAGATTGCCTACTTCGCCCAGATTGAAGTGGTCTATCGCAAACTGGCGGAGCGGCTCACGCCGATTGTTCCGCGCATCTTTGCCACACTCATTGAACCCCGCCAAGCCAAATTATTGGACCGCTATCAGCTTTCACTATCCGATCTATTTCAAGGGCCAGAAAAGACGCGTGAACTGGTGGCCAGCCGCGCACTGCCCGACAGCATTCTGAAGAGCTTTGATGCCGCGGCGGAGCATCTGGAAAAAGCGCTGGCGCTGGTCCAGGGGCCGCTGGAAAAGCTGGACAAAACTCTGATGGATGCAGCGGAAAACGCAGGAACAAAGATGCGCTATCAGTTGCAGGGCGTTCGCGATAAGGCGGCACGTGCGGAGGCGCGAAAGAACACTGAAGTAATGCGCCATGCCGACGAACTGGTGACGGCACTCTATCCCAATAGAGACCTGCAGGAGCGCGAAGTGGGCGCGGCATATTTCCTGCTGAAATATGGAAAAGGCGTAGTGGAGCAGATCAAAGCCGCGGTACAGACTGGGTGCGGCGAGCATCAGGTGGTTAGGATTCAAGCAGGATGATGGAAACAAATTGCCAAAGCGCCGAGAGCGCCAAAATTGACAATTGAAACCAGGTTCTTGCCGCGCAAATATCAATTCTTTCCTTCGTATGAAAATGGGTCATATCCAGTGAAGGCATGGGGAATCGTCGCGTGAGGCGATGGGGGGCAAGGCGATTGCCAGAATTGCCAAAATGGTAATCGCCGGAAATTGGAAAGCGGAATAAATAATGGAAGGCACTGATCTGAAAAGACCGGGTGCGGGAAGCAATAGCGCTGTGGTGTCTGTCGCCGGGTACGCCGCTGGTTACAAAGGCATGAAGCTTTTGCAGTTTGCAAGTATGGCGTCAGGAGGTCGAAACCAAGCCCATAGTCCGCCGGAAGCCAGAGCTGCGTAAGCGGAAGTTTCACGAGAAAGCGATCATTTTGAGCCGCGTTATTGCTATCTTCGGGAAGTGCTATTGACTTCTTCCCTCAATTCCCAGTAGCATCAAAGAGAAATCAGATGCACCGTTTTATCGTCAACCCGGCGTCCGCAAGCAACATGGCCATGTGTTGCTGTATGTGTATGTGTACACGCGAGCGGCCGGTGCTGAGCCATTATTCTTGAAGTAAGACTCAGATTTTGCATACCGGGGCCGCTCAAACGAGCGGCCTCTTCGTTTTTGGCCGCTCACGGGACACGGGCTCCCCCTTGAAGAAGGAAAAAGGAGAGGAAGGCATGTCAAAGTTGAAACGGCCAATCGCCATCTATTACGAGCACCCGCACTGGTTTGTGCCGCTGTTTAATGAACTGGACCGCCGCGGAGTACCTTACGTCCGCATTGACGCGGCCCGGCACCATTTTGATCCCGCGCACCTGAACGGCGAGGGCGGTTACTCACTGGTATTCAATCGCATGAGTCCGTCCGCTTATCGGCGCGGCCACGGCCAGGCCATCTTTTACACGCTCTATTACCTTGACCATCTGGAGCAGCGCGGCAAGCGCATTGTGAACGGCCAAAAAGCGTTTCGTTATGAAACGTCAAAAGCTCTGCAACTCTCATTGCTGGAAACGCTGGAGCTTCCTTATCCGAAAAGCCGCGTGATTAATCATCCTGCCGACGCGGGGCCGGCCGCTGAAGGGCTGCGCTTCCCTATCGTGGTAAAGCCAAACATCGGCGGCAGCGGCGCGGGCGTGACCAAATTCAATACACGCGACGAACTTGCCGCGGCGGCAACCGCCGGCACGCTTGACCTTGGCCTGGACACAACCGCGCTGGTGCAGGAATTTATTCCCGCGCGCGGCGGGCACATTGTTCGCGTGGAAGTTGTGGGCGGCAAATTTCTCTACGGAATCAAGGTCCATTTGACCGGCGAAACTTTTGACCTCTGCCCGGCGGACATCTGTAAAACCACTGGCGGCCAGGACCTGGCCCGCGCCGCATGCCCCGTTGACGCTCCCAAGACCGGATTGAAAGTGGAAGGTTACACCCCGCCGGACGGCATAATTCAGCAGGTCGAACGCATTATGCGGGAAGCGCATATTGAAGTCGGCGGCATTGAATACATCATCGATGATCGCGACGGCAAGCTCTATTTTTACGATATCAACGCGCTCTCCAACTTTGTTGCCGATGGCCCCAGGGTCGTGGGCTTTGATCCCTTTGTCCATCTGGTCGACTTCCTGGAAAAGGAGGCCGCATGATGCGTTACGGATATTGGCTTCCCGTTTTTGGCGGCTGGCTGCGCAATGTTGAAGATGAACAGATGGAAGTGAGCTGGTCTTACGTAAGCCGTCTGGCCCGCCGCAGTGAAGAGATTGGCTTTGATCTTACGCTGATTGCCGAACTCAATCTGAATGACATCAAGGGGCCTGAAGAGCCGTCGCTGGATGCATGGTCCACCGCCGCCGCGCTCGCCGCGGTAACCCATCGCCTGGAGTTGATGGTGGCCGTGCGGCCCACATTTCACAATCCCGCGCTGTTGGCCAAGCAGGCGGCAAACATTGACCACATCAGCAATGGCCGCGTCTCGCTCAACGTTGTTTCTTCCTGGTGGGCGGACGAGGCCCGCAAATACGGCGTCCATTTTGATCAGCATGATGACCGCTATGCCCGCACATCTGAATGGCTCGACGTGGTGGACCAGGCATGGAAACACGACCACGTTAACTACCAGGGCAAATACTACAAAGTCGATGATCTGATTTTGCAACCTAAGCCGCTGTCGCGTCCGCGTCCGGTGGTTTATGCCGGAGGCGAGTCAGAGGCGGCCAAAAACCTGATCGCGCAAAAATGCGACGCCTACGTGATGCATGGCGACCCGCCGGCAAAAATCCGCGAGAAGGTCCGCGACCTCTCTGCCCGTCGGGAAAAATACGGCCTGCCGCCCATGCAGTTTGGCGTGGCTGCCTATGCCATTGTGCGCGATACCGAACGTGAAGCCCGCGAAGAACTGCGCCGCATTACTGATGTCCAGCAAAACGCCGCCGGCTACCAGAACTATCAGCAATGGCTGGCCAACACGCAGTTGGAACAGCGCGTCTCGCTGGAGGATTACTCGGTGTCGAATCGCGGCCTGCGTTCCGGCCTGGTTGGCACGCCGGAGCAGGTGGCCGAACGCATTGCTGAATTTGAAGATGCCGGCGCTGATTTGCTGCTGCTGCAATTCAGTCCGCAGTTGGAAGAGATGGAACGGTTTTCGCGGCAGGTCATCCGCGCCGCGCCGCGTGTGCTGGCCAGCGCGGTTTAAAGCCGCCGCTGTAAAACCTGGTTTTTTTTAAAAACCTGGGTTTTTAAAACACCTGGGTTTTAAAACGATGTTCGCGTCCCGCGAAACTGAGGCAACCGGCCCGTGCCAGACCATCGGCGCTGGCTGGTTTCTTCAGGCAACAGACGAGGTCCACGCTCCTTCCCGGGATCTCGTCTGTTGCAATATTTTTAGCGAAAATATGTGGCGGCGGAAATTGGTGTAGCGGAAACAATGGGCGTTATGTGGTTGCCGTTGGCGCGGCTCTGGCAAAAAGCTGTTGGACCGCGTTCATCTTCACCTGGGAGAAATCTTCAACCACCATGCCGGCGCCGGCTTCCTTGAATTTTGCTGCTGTACCGTTGCCAGCAATAGCAAGACATCTCATTCCCGCCGCCCTGGCCGCAACCGCACCGGACACAGCATCTTCACAGACCAGGATATTTTCTGCTGCAATCCGCATGCCGCGCGCGGCCAGCAGAAAAAGCTCCGGATCGGGTTTGCCCCTGGCGACATCGTCTCCAGCAACAACCGCGCAAAATCGCTCACGCAGCGCAAATTTTTCCAGCGTGTTCTCAACGCGTGTGCGGCTGCCTGAACTGGCCACCGCAACCGCTATGTTTGCTGTCTCCAGTTGCGCCAAAAATTCTGCGAAGCCGCGCACCAGCTTCAATTCGCCTGCATGCGACTGGAATAACTTGTCTTTTTCCGCCCCGAACTCTTGGATTTGTTGTGGAGTCATGTCGCCGAGAAAACGCCGCAGTATCTCTTCACGCTTCGCCCCATCCCTGGCGAATGCCAACTCGTCATCGCTCACATCTTTGCCCACGGAACAAAAAAACTCCTTCCATGCCTGCAAGTGCAAAGGATGGCTGTCCACAATAACGCCGTCAAAATCAAAGATCACCCCAGCAAGCATTCCCCGTTCCTTGGCTCCGTGGGTTTGGTCAACCATGGGTAACGCGCATCAATCCCGGCCACGTGTGCTGCGCAGCCTGGTAGTTGTCGAGTGTGCCAATGTCCAAGGTATACGCAGCGGGTTCGTAGGCAGCCATCCTGCCCACCAACTTGGGCAATAGATCAAAGCCAATGTCCGCCGGACGACCGCCAGGCAGCAAAGCAAAAATCTCTTCGCTGGCGATCATGGTCCCGGCAAACGCCAAATTACTTTCCGGCTGCGCAGGTTTTTCAACAAAGCTTTGGACAATGGACTTTTCATCCACTGCAACTATCCCGCACCGCGCTGGATCGGGGACCTTGTATATACAGATGGTCGCCGCCTGTCTCTTTTGCTCATGATATTTCAGCATGCGTCGCAAATCGATGTTCGTCAGCACATCGCCGTACAGAATATAGAATGCTTTCTCGCCTGCAACAAACTCGCGGTTCTCAGCCAGTGTTCCAGCGCTGCCCAGCAGTTGCGGCTCTTCCACAACGCAAATATTCACTCCGGTCTTCTGCGCTGCGGCAAATTTCCTCACGGCTTCCGCATGGGCATGAGCATTGACCAAAACATCGGTAATGCCCGCGGCTTTGCAGTTGTTAAGCCATATTTCCAGCAGAGGCGCTCCTTGAATCGACAGCAGACACTTGGGAACGCTATTAGTCAGTGGACGCAATCGCGTGCCGTTTCCGGCTGCCAGAATAAAAGCCTTCATAGGATAAGAGTAGTTGGGCCTTGCGCCAAAAGCGCCGCGCGTAATCGCTCCCTTAGCGTGACGATGAAGATATGGCCAGCACAGAACTTTGTTTCTGCTTCCAGCGCCATGCCGATTCCAGTATCTCACGCAGTGAAGAGTGTTCCGGCCTCCAGCCGAGATCATGCATAATTCGTTTTGGGCTGGCGCACAATACCGCCGTATCACCTTCACGCCGCGGGCTGATGCGCAGTGGAATGGCACGGCCCGTAACTTCCGCCGCGGCCGCGCATACCTCGCGCACGGAGTAGCTGGCGCCCAGGCCAATGTTATACGCACGCATGCCCGGATGATTCAGCGTTTGCAGGGAACGTATGTGCGCGTCTGCAATGTCCAGGACGTGAACATAGTCGCGCACACAGGTGCCGTCCGGCGTGTCATATTCATCGCCATGAATATTGAAGGCCCTGCGTTCGCCGGCGGCGGCCTGCAGAAGCAGCGGAATAATATGCGTCTCGGGATCGTGCCGCTCTCCCAGCTCCGCAGTCGCACCGGAAGCATTGAAGTAGCGCAGTGCCGTCACGCTCCATCCATAGGCCCGCGCATACCATTCCAGTATGCGCTCAAACATCAGCTTGGTTTCGCCATAGGAATTCACCGGATGCTTGGCGTCATCTTCTTCAATCGGCATGCGTTCTGGCGTGCCATACACCGCCGCTGAAGACGAGAATACAAAGTTCCTGATGCCCGCCGCACGCAGAACTTCCAGCATCGCAATCCCTGAAGCAACGTTGTGTTGAAAAAACATTCCCGGATTGCTCACCGATTCCGGAATCAACGCCCTCGCGGCAAAATGAAAGACCGCATCAAACCGTATATGGCTCACCAGCGATTGCATCGCGCTCTGGTTGCCAATGTCCACTTGAAAGAAAGCTGCTCCAGCCGCTACCGCTTCCCTGCATCCAGTGGAGAGATCGTCCACAATCGTAATCGAATGTCTTCGGCGCAACAGCTCCGCGCAGCAAACTGATCCCACATAACCTGCGCCGCCCGTAACCAAGATATTTGCCATTCCTTACACTCCAGGTCCCCGCAGGACCCGCACCGGCGTCCTGATTAGTATTTTCAGGTCGAAGAAGAGCGACCAGTTTTCTGCATAATAAAGGTCCATATTGATCCGTCGATCGTATCCGGAGTCTTGACTGCCACTCACCTGCCAATAGCCGGTCAAACCGGGCTTCATGCTATGAAATATCCAGTCTGCGCTGCCGTATCGCTTCAGCTCCGCGGGAGTGATCATTCTTGGCCCAACCAGGCTCATCTCTCCCTTTAGCACGTTCCATAATTGCGGAAGCTCATCCATGCCGCTTCTGCGCAGCCGCGCGCCCACAGCCGTCACCCGTGGATCATCTTTCAGCTTATAGTTCACTTCAAATTGCCTACGCAACGCTTCGTCATTTCGCAAAATCTCATCGGCATCCACGCGCATGGTACGCAATTTCAAGGCGTCAAATTCCCCGTTTGGCCCCACCACCCGCCGCCGGAACAATGCTGGACCGCCATCATGGAGCTTGGTCCGCAAGGCAAGTATTGCCACCAGCGGCGCAGTCACGATAAGAAGAGTTGCCGCGCCAAGAACGTCCACTGTTCTCTTGATCGTTCGGTCCCGCCAATTCAGCGCAGGGCGCGATCTCTGGGCAGCGGGCTCCAGCTTTGTGGCAGCAAGCGCAGGCAAACTTTAATCTCCCGCAACCGCCCTCAGGGTCGGCGCTACAGTGTTTGTAAGCAAGGCCAGATCGGCGTCCACCATCATCTCCACCATTTCTTTGAAAGTCACCTCTGGCCTCCAGCCTAAAATGTTCTTGGCCTTGCTGGCGTCGCCGCATAGCGCGTCGTTTTCCGCCGCGCGGACCAGCGCTGGATCAATCTCCACGTGCTTTCTCCAGTCCCTGCCTGCGTATGCAAAAGCAATTTCCAAAAGCTGTTTCACGCTGTGCGTTGTGCCGGTGGCCACAACAAAGTCGTCGGGTTGTGAGTGCTGCAGCATCAGCCACATCGCGCGTACCGTGTCCCCGGCAAAACCCCAGTCACGCTGCGCTTCAATGTTTCCTATCTTTAGTTTGCCAGCCATGCCCATTTTGGCCTGGGCAACGTGCCGTGAAACTTTGCGGGTCACAAATTCCACGCCCCGCCGTGGGGACTCATGATTAAACGCGATGCATGAGCACGTAAACATGCCATAGCTTTCGCGATAGTTAATGGTCATATGGTGGGCAAACAGTTTGGCCGCGCCATAAGGATTGCGCGGCTGCAGACGCGTCAACTCCGTCTGCGGAGTATGTTCTGCCTTGCCAAACATCTCTGCGCTTGCTGCGTGCAAAAACTTTGCTCCTGGCGCATGCCTGCGCACCGCTTCCAGCATTCGCAGTGTTCCCATGCCGGTAACTTCCATGGTCAGCAGCGGCTGGCTCCAGGCCGCCGGAACAAATGTTTGCCCGGCAAGATGGTAGACTTCGTCTGGCTTTACCTGCTGCATCGCCCGGTCGAGTGATGTCTGGTCGGTGACATCGGCTTCCACAAAATTGATTTTGCCGCCCAGTCCCGCTAGTCCGCCCTGATATGCGCGCCCTGCGATGCCAACCATATCGCTGGTAGCGTCGCGGGCCATGCTGCGCACCATCCCATGGACTTCATATCCTTTATCCAGCAGCAACCGGCAGAGGTAGTGTCCGTCTTGTCCAGTCACTCCGGTGATCAAAGCTCGCATGGCGAAAACGTACCTCAAGCGGAAAATGAATCTATCTTATGGCGATGAAACTTGTCGGTTGACGTGATGATATACCGATATGGTGTCCAATGCCGTTTTGTCCCATGAAAAATCAACGGCCCGTTGCACTGCAGCCGCTTTTTTTTGCTCTAGTTCATGAGTATTACGCAACAGTAAAACCAGCGCCGCAACCATTGCATCCGTGTCCAATGGATCAAAACATTGTGCGCCTGTGCCGGCAACTTCAGGCAGTGGTCCACGGTTGGATGTAATCACCGGACATCCGCAGGCCATCGCTTCCACCAACGAAAGCCCAAAGCCTTCATAGAGTGATGGCATCACAAAAGCGTGGGCGTGACGGAACAGCGCAGCTAGTTCTTCGCGCCTTACGTAACCCACCCTTTGGACATTTAAATTTCCTGACCCATCAACCACATGTAGCGCATCCATGCCTTGTGGCGGACCGTAAACCACGGCCTGGAATTCCATGTCTGCTTGTTTGTGTGCAATGGCCAGCGCTCTCAATGCCCCGTCCAGGTTTTTGGTCCGCCAGTTTCGCGCACTCGCCACAACAATGTACGGTTGCCGCACGCCAAACTTCTTTTGCAATTGCTCCATCTCATCTGCCGCCGCGCACGGATTAAAAACTTCTTTTTCGGCCGCCAAATGTATGGCCGTGATGCGCTCCGGGGAAACTCCCAGAATCTTCTCTATGTCGCTCGCCGAATGCTGCGAATCAGTAATGATGTGCCTGGCCCGTCGCACCGCCGCTCGATATCCCGCTTTTACCAACTGCTGCTTGGGCCATGGATAAATGGGAAAGAGAAATGGAATCAGATCGTGGATGGTAATAATCACCGGACATTGCAGCCGTGGCGCAACATAAAACGGGCTGTGGAACACATCCAGTTTGTCCTCCGTTGCCCGGCGGCGGAATTCAATCGCCGCGAATGGCGAATATCGTCCCGCGCTCACAGGCACTACCTTTGCGTCGAGCCTCTCGATTCCCGGCACCGGCTTGCCCGGATCGACATACACCACCAGATCGCAACCGGCGCGGCAAAGGCCGGGAAGCAAACCCGCTACGTAGCTCCCCACTCCGGAATCGTTATACCAGCGGGCGTCAAACCCAACGCGCATGCTCTGGCGGCCTCATCCGTGTTTGACCACGCAATACTGTTTGCTCACGTAACCGGATTCCGGTTCATGCTTCAGGTATTTGAGTTGCCCGCTGAACGCCAGATCGGTTGAGTTGGTAAGGCGAACATCCATTACCTGCGCTCCGCGTTCTGTCATCAGGTTGCGCACCGCGGATTCCTCCAGGCAATGCATCTCCATGTTGAACAGCTTGCCGCCGCCCAGCAGGGATTTGATTTTCGACCGCAAAGCCAGTTTCGCGCGCCACTTTCTGATCACGCCCCCGCGCAGACGGTCTGGCATTTGAAATATCAGCGTGCCTCCCGGCTTCAGGATGCGCACAAACTCGGCGATATACCTTTGGTTGAACGGCGCGGCAATATGCTGCAGCACAATGCTTGTATAGATGAACCCAAAATAGTTGTCCTGCAAATCCTCCAGATTGTCCTTTTCATTCAGCAGAAACCGGCACCGCGGCAGGTCCTGATTGAATTGTTGGGCAAGCCCAATCATCGTGGGAGAGATGTCCACCCCGCAGCATTCAGGAAAATATGCCGCCAGCGCCCGCGTGAGCCGTCCCACTCCGCAACCAAAGTCCAATGCCGGCGCAGTGCTGTCAATAGGCACTCCAACCTCGGCGGCACATCCCAGGACGGCTTCTATTTCACTCTTGCCTGTGGCAAAAAATTCTTCCCTGCTCCACCGGTTGCTTTTCTTTGCCGGATCGGAGCAAATCGCCCATAGCGGATCGGTTTGCGCGAATCCTTCCCAGTTCCGTTGTAACTCCTGCAGTGATTTCATGGTTTGCGGACGATCATCCAGATCGTATCGTAATAGTTGGTCTTGAGCGCAGCTTGCAGCGTTCGGTGTAATCCATAGTAGGTGCGATGCGCCAGCAGCTCTGCGCCGCTTGCTACATAATAAGGGTCTAGCGATTCCTCCTCCATCGTCAGGCCGGCATTCATCACCAGCCGGCGCAATACCGCCGGCGTAAAGTGCGAGAGATGTATCTCGCGGGACGTTCCCGCCCGCGAAACGCCCAGCACCGGACTAAATTTCTGGAAAGGCCCTAACCCAAGCCTCTTCCCCATCTTTTTGATCTTTGAACTCCATGCCTGTACGTCATTCGGCACTGCAATCGCCAGCATGCCTTGCGGTTGCAGCCATTCGCGGCAATGGCCCACCAGCCTGGCCGGATCAGGCACATGTTCAAGAACGTGAAACAAAGTAATGTTGGCGAAGGTGCCAGATTTGAGGTCCAATTTCTCTGCCTGCCCTGCCATTAGATCAAGTCCATATTTTTCTCGTGCGATTCTCGCCGCACTCTCTGAAACCTCGGTGCCCGCAACCTGCGTGAAGTACGGCCGCGCGTGATGGAGAAACTGCCCTGTGCCCGCGCCAATATCCAGCAGATTGCCCTTCACCCGGTGCGGTAAAAGTTTTTTAAGCCTTCTCCGCCACAACGCGTCCCGGCTTCGTTCTTCCTTTAGCCATGAATCGTACTTGGCCGGCTGGGAATAGAATGCGGCCACCTCCTCATCGGAAGGCCGGGGACTGTCGAACACGTATCCGCAGGCGCGGCATCGGCAAAAATTAAATGCCGCGTCCAGCTTTTGTATGCTCTCGCTCCGGCATACGTTGCAAGCCGGCGCCACTTCCATCGTCCCTCGTTTGGCTTCGCCGCTCGCGCTATCGCTGGCAATGGTCAGATCAGTCGGCACAAGTAACCTGCATCTCCCCGGAACTCCGTGCGCTGAGCAGGCCAAGCACGAGAAAAAAAAGAGCGCCTACCTGCGGCGTGGTGTGAAAAATATAGTCAACAGTCCCATGCACCAGCACGCCGGCCATGGCCGCGAACCCCGCAAAGCCAATGGTTCCCACAAATTCGTCCTGTGCCCCACGGTATCTCTTCAGCGCTCGCCGCATCGCGGCTGCTATCAGGAATGCAAACGCCACCAGGCCGACGATACCGGTTTCCGCCAGCAGCTCCAGATACAAATTGTGGGCGTCGCCTGTCCAGCCATTGGGAAGATTCAGCAAGCCTCCCATCAGCGACCTGAGATTCCCAAAACCAATACCCAGCACTGGAGAGCGGGCAAACACCGTGAATGCTCCGCCCCAGATCGCCAGTCGTGACACCGCAGTAAAATCGTCGATTTCCGTAAGCCGTTGAAAAAAGATTCCCGCCACCGCCGCTGCCAGCACGCACACCACTGGCACAACCGTTATCCAGCGCACTCTCGCCTTGCGGCTGGGAGCAATGAACCATGCGCTCACCATCAGTATTGCAGCATAAGCCAGCAATCCACCGCGGCTCTGCGTAAGCAGCAGCGCCAGGCTGGCCAGCGCCAGGCACCACCAACTCAACCGCCGCAATCCTGCGTCACTGCCGCGCAACGCAAAACCAATGCAGAACGGTACAACCAGATTCAGATATCCGGCAAGACCGTTGTAGTGTTCAAGAAAAGACGTAATGCGCCCTTCCCATGCAGGAATCTGCGCTATCTCTTCCTGCACCGGATACAGCATGTCATACAGCGGCGTGTAGCCTCCGCTGCTCGCCTGATAAAACCCAAAGAGCGCCACCACGATGGTCGAAGCCATCAACACCTTCACCAGCGTCAGCGCATTCTTGTGCTTCTCCAGCCAGTCCGTAATCACGTAATAAAAACAGACGTATGAAGCCAGTCGCATCAGTTCGCGCTGCGCATCCAGCGTGAGCGGGTTAAAAACCGCCGCCGAGACAAACGCAACGCCGCAATATCCCAGGATGGATCGCGTGAGCCAGCCCCGCCACAGCCAGCCGCGCAAATCTTCCCGATGGCTTGCCCGATACACTACTACCCCGACGAAAAAACTGAACCGCACCAGCGTGCTCAAATCCCGGACAGGAAAATTCCAGTTGAGAAACGGCGTGAGCGGCAAAAAGAACACAACCACAAACAGCAACGGCTTGAAGCGCAGCGCCGCCAAAACAAATACCAGGCCCGCAGTTGCCAGCGGCAAAGCCATTGGGCTCAACGCCGCAGCCACAGCCAACCCCACGGCGACACCCGCAATCAGCCATTCCGCATAGTTCAGACTGTTCAAGCGGGTCAAACGATCCAAACGGTTCAAGCGATCCAATGGCGTTCTCAGCTTTTGCTCCAGCGCCAGTTCACCACCTCAGGCATGTCCTCGCCATGCGCGGCAACATATTCTTTGTGTTCCGCCAGCTTGCTCTGGAAGAGCGCAACCGCATCATCAGCTTTTACACTGGGAACGCGATGGATCGTGTCAATGGCAAGCTGAAAGCGGTCCATGTTGTTCCGCACCACCATGTCGAACGGCGTGGTGGTAGTGCCCTCTTCTTTATAGCCACGAACATGCATGTTGTCATGGTTGCGGCGGCGGTAGCACAGCCGATGAATCAGCCACGGATATCCATGATACGCAAAGATTACCGGCTTGCTGGTGGTAAACAGCGCGTCAAAGCGCTCGTCCGTCAGGCTATGCGGATGCTCTCCCGCCACCTGCAGCGTCATCAGGTCCACCACATTAATCACTCTGATTTTCAAACTGGGGACGTGTTCCCGCAGCAAAGAAACAGCAGCCAGAATTTCCAGTGTAGGCACATCGCCGGCGCAGGCCAGTACTGCGTCAGGCTCGCCGCCATCGTCATTGCTCGCCCATTTCCACACGCCGATTCCGGCGGCACAATGCTGGACGGCTGATTCCATGTCCAGCCACTGCAACTCCGGCTGTTTGCCCGCCACAATAATGTTCACGTAATTCTTGCTGCGCAGGCAGTGGTCCGCCACCGATAGCAGCGTGTTGGCGTCTGGCGGAAAGTAAGCCCGCACCAGCTCCGGCTTTTTGTTAACGGCGTTGTCCAGAAATCCCGGGTCCTGATGGCTAAAGCCGTTGTGGTCCTGCCGCCACACGTGCGAAGTCAGCAGATAGTTCAACGACGCAATGGGTTTCCGCCATGGAATATGCCGCACCGCCTCAAGCCACTTGGCGTGCTGGTTATACATGGAGGTCACAATATGGATGAACGCCTCATACGATGAGAAAAATCCATGCCGTCCAGTCAGCAGGTATCCTTCCAGCCAGCCCTGGCACATGTGTTCGCTCAGGACTTCCATCACTCTGCCCTCATGTGTCACATGGACGTCAGTGGGAATGATCTCCGCCGTGGAGACCCGGTCCGTCACCTCAAACACCGCGCCCAGACGATTGGATTCCGTCTCGTCCGGCCCCATGATGCGAAAATTCGCGCTCGCCTGATTCAGCTTGACCACATCGCGCAGGAACCGGCCCAGTACGCGCGTTGACTCATCGAACGCACCGCCAGGTTGCTCCACCTTCACTGCGTACTGCCGGAAATCCGGCATCTTCAACTCTTTCAGCAGCAGGCCGCCATTCGCATGCGGATTGGCTCCCATGCGGCGGTCTCCCTGTGGTGCAAGCGCGGCCAACCCAGGCAAAAATCTGCCATTGCCATCAAACAACTCTTCTGGTTTGTAACTGAGCATCCATTGTTCCAGTATCTTTAGGTGCCCAGGCTTGTCCAGATCGGTTACCGGGACCTGGTGGGAACGGAATGTCCCTTCAATCTGCAGACCATCCACTATCTTGGGGCCGGTCCAGCCTTTGGGACTGCGCAGAATAATCAACGGCCACTGCGGACGCTGCCAGTTGGAGTCTTGCCGCGCCTCGCTCTGGATTTTCTGAATGTCAGCGATGACCTGGTCGAGCGTCGCCGCCATCAACTGATGCATCAGAGGCGGATCGTCGCCTTCAACAAAATATGGCTTGTAGCCATAGCCCTCGAACAAACTGATAAGTTCTTCTTTCGGGATGCGCGCCAGCACGGTCGGCCCGGCAATTTTGTATCCGTTCAAATGCAGCACCGGCAGTACGGCGCCATCGCGCACCGGATTCAAAAACTTATTGGAGTGCCAGCTTGTGGCCAGCGCGCCGGTTTCGGCTTCGCCATCGCCCACCACGCAACACACCAGCAGGTCAGGGTTATCAAACGCCGCGCCGTAAGCGTGCAGCAATGAATAGCCCAGCTCGCCGCCTTCATTGATCGATCCCGGCGTGTCCGGCGAAGCATGGCTGGGAATTCCGCCCGGCCATGAAAACTGCATAAACAGCCGCTTCATCCCGTCGGCATCCTGCGTAATCCTGGGATAAAACTCCGTGTACGTTCCCTCCAGATACGTATTGGCCACAATTCCCGGGCCGCCATGTCCTGGCCCAGTCACATAAATCGCGTTCAGGTCGTTTTTCCGGATAGCGCGGTTCATGTGTACATAAATAAAGTTGAGCCCCGGCGTGGTGCCAAAGTGCCCGAGCAAACGTGGCTTGGTATGCTCCAGCTTAAGCGGCTCGCGCAGCAAAGGATTGTCACGCAGATAGATCTGCCCCACTGACAGATAATTCGCCGCACGCCAGTAACAATCCATGGAATTTCACTCGTCTTGGCTCAAAGAACCTGATTTTCCGATTACGTCTTCCTGCGCGAGTGTCTTAGGCATTGCACTATTCCTTAAATTGCACCCTACAAATCGTCACATGATCTTTCAAGATTGTATTCCTTCGCGTTTCGCAAATGCCACACAGATGGGCGAGCTTATCCTCGCGGTTAGAATCCACTACCGCAAGTTAATTTTCAACTTATTCCGATCTTCTCCGCGCCTCTGCGCCCCGCGGTAAAATTGATTTCCGCCCACCCGATGCCCCGAACGCAACTCCCGGTTTACAATCGGTGGGCCATGAAAATTTTTCATCCACTAGGTTTGGTTTTATTCCTTGCCGGAGCAACAGCCGCCGGTTTTATCACCTCCACTCTGCACGCCTCAACACCGGA
>DATBCN010000526.1:0-1578 GCA_036270475.1 Candidatus Angelobacter sp.
CCAGACGGAGGCTCCTCTTACTTTCTGCCGCGACTGATTGGCTTCAAACGCGCCATGGAGCTTACTCTTACCAACCGGGTGCTCTCCGCCCGCGAAGCCTGCGAATGGGGTCTGGTCACTGAGGTCGTCCCGCCAGAAAAACTGCAGCATCGAGCGGAAGAGCTTGCTGCAACTCTGGCGCAGGGACCGACAGGAGCTTTTGGATCAGCCAAGCGATTGCTGCACAGCGGCTGGAACCAATCACTGGAAACACAGATGGAGTTGGAAAGCCGCGCCATTGCTGAAGCCGGCGGCAGCGCCGACGGGAAAGAAGGGATCAAGGCGTTTATTGAGAAGAGAAAAGCAAAGTTCAATGGAACCTAAACTTTAGCCCCTGGAACGTTGGCCTCTAGGCATGCGCCGCCTGCGCTTTCGTTTTTTCCGCGTCCCGTTCAGCATTGATCTGCCTGATCCTTTCGGCGAGGCGATGGCCGGTTTCAGTGAGCTTTACAAAATCGGCCAAATCGACTTTCAATTTGTCTTGAATGCCGCCAATTTCCCTGTTCGTTCTGCGCTTGATCAGGTTCATATCGGCCAGCCGCCTCAGTTCTGTCCTTACGTCATGGCTGCCTTCATAACCTGCCGTGTTGTTGCTATCCAGGTTCAATAGATGTTTTTGCTCTGAATCCGTAAGCAGAATCGCCAGGACAAGTTCTATGTCTTGCAGTTGCTTGTCCTGTTGCTGCTGCTTTTTTTCGATATCAACTTTCCAGCCAGACATTTCTATATGAGTCACGCGATCGAAGATGTCGGGCCGAAACAAAACCGTTGCAATCAACACGCCGATTCCAATGATCCCCAAAGTTGCTCCATCGATTCTTCTTTCCGGTTTCAGACCCGCCAGGACCGCGGCTGTGTAAAGCGCAACTAGAAACAGGACTCCCATCCCCAGAACCCTGGTAACGCGCAATTTCAATGCCGGCGGATTCGCTTGCGGTGAAGTTTGTGGATCAGACATGATCTCTCTTCCTCCTTGCCATGTGTTTTCCCGCAGGCAGGGCCAATGCAAGAAACACTGACCAAGCAGGAGTTTAGCGCAGAAGGGCGGGGGGATGCCTGATTTTTTGGACTCAATGTATCGCGGGCCCAGGCAAGGCTTCCAGCCTGGCCTTTACCATCTTGTAAAACGTCCAGATGTTGTCAGTTTCGCCGGCGGTCAGGCGGCGGTGGATCTTCATCGACGGAAAAAGTTTGTTGCCCGCCACGTTCAAGGTGAGCGTGGCGAACTGCTTGCCGGGGTAGGATTCAATGCTCCACTCGCCGCCAAAGCGCCGCCGCACCACCTCGCCGAAATAACTGCCCCACATTTTGCACATCTCGGTGAGATCTTCACTGCTGGGGCCGCCGGGAGGCAGGTCTTGCGCAAGCTGCGCCAGAATGCCTTCCAGTTCCATCAGAGAGTTTTCGCTGTAGTCGAATTTGGCGTGGAATTCCCGCGCAATGATGACTGCTTTTTGCGCATAAGAGTCCGCCATGGCGCTGACTGATTCGTGGGTTTCCATCGGATAAAGTTTAGCAGGAAGGTGCGCGGCGCAGTTT
>DATBCN010000527.1:0-5010 GCA_036270475.1 Candidatus Angelobacter sp.
CGACTAATGGTAGGTCAAGTGCCTTTGGAGCACTTTGTCTAGGTTCGAATCCTAGCGGCCCAGCCAGATTTAGAAGTTTGCGGTTGTGGTGTGGGAGCGTTAGCGGGGTCCTTCGACTTCGCTCAGGATTTCGCCAGCAGGGCTTAGACGCCTGCTAAGCGGCTCAAGTTCGAATCCTAGCGGCCCAGCCAGAATTATCGGGAGATCGGGTGATCGCGTCATCGGGTGATCGGAAAATCTCCCGGAAGAAGTTACGGCTGTCAAAAGAAACACAAGGTCCCTCCGTCCTACTCGTCCGCTGAAGACAGCGCGGGCTCGTAAACGGACGTCGGGATGACGGTGTGGTTGAATTGGGCGAGCCGAAACGTGAGCACTGTATATCGCGCGAACCTAAGGCGAGGGTGAAGTCGCTTGTGATGGAGCCCTTGAAGGAAAGTTTAGATGTAGTTGCGGGTGGAAAGCCCCGATGCAGCAAACCAGCTCATACGGAGTGAAAAAGCCATGGCGACGATAGCAACAGCAACGGAAAAGCCGGAGAAAAAACAACAGCAAGTGCAGCCCAAGGGCGAGCAAAAGCCACAACGCACACGCACAGACGATAAGTTCAAGATCTTCTGTGGCACGGCGAATGAGGCATTGACCGACGAGATTTGCGAATTCCTGGGAATGGCCCGGGGCAAGGCGACGGTCACGCGCTTTTCCGATGGAGAGGTTTACATCCAGGTAATGGAGAACGTGCGCGGAGCTGATGTGTTTGTCGTGCAGCCCACGTGCTTTCCGGTGGATGAGCACCTGATGGAGCTGCTGTTGCTGGTGGACGCGCTCAAGCGCGCATCGGCCAGACGCATCACTACGGTGATTCCGTATTACGGCTATGCGCGGCAGGACAGAAAAGATAAGCCGCGGGTCCCGGTGTCGTCAAAGCTGATTGCCGATTTGTTGACCACGGCGGGGGCGCATCGCGCGCTGATTGTTGATTTGCACGCGCCGCAGATCCAGGGCTTCTTCAATATTCCGGTGGACCATTTGTTTGCGTCACCGGTGCTGGTGGATTATTTCAAGAAGATGCAACTGCCCAACCTGACGGTGGTTTCACCCGATGCGGGCGGCGTGGAGCGCGCAAGGTTCTTTGCCAAGAAAGTTGATGCCGCGCTGGCGATTGTGGACAAACGCCGCACGGACATAAACGTGGCAGAAGTCATGCATGTAATCGGCGATGTAAAAGGAAGGACCTGTTTGGTGATCGACGACATCATCGATACGGCAGGCACGCTGGTGAAAACGGCTGACGCGCTGATGAGCGCCGGCGCAGCCAAGGTTTTTGCCTGCGCTTCCCATCCGGTGCTTTCCGGGCCGGCGATTGAAAGAATTTCAAAGTCGCAACTGGAACAGGTGATTGTTACCAACACCATTCCACTGACGGGTGCGGGAAAATCCGAACCCAAGATCAAGGTTTTGTCGATTGCCGGCCTGCTGGGCCGGGCGATCCAGTCCATACATGAAGAGACTTCCGTCAGTTCGCTGTTTGCATAAAGCGCTGGTGGAAGCGGAGAAGAAGGAATAGACCATGAGTGCAACGGTAGAAGTATTAGAAGCCCAGCCGCGTCCGGACAGTTCGCGCGGCAAAAATGAAGCGCGGCGTCTGCGCGTAAGCGGACGCGTGCCGGCGGTGGTTTACGGCGCCAAAAAGGAAACCGTGGCGGTGAGCGTTGATCCCAAACAGATCAGCAAAATTCTGCGCTCTGATTCCGGCCACAACACCATTTTTGACCTGAAAGTGGGCAATGAGCAGGCCAAGGCCATGATCGTTGACTGGCAATATGATCCGCTCAAAGGCACGCTGCTTCACATTGACCTGAAGCGCATTGCCATGGACCAGAAAATGCGCGTGATGGTGCCCGTGCATCTGGTGGGCGAAGCCGCTGGCGTAAAGCAGCAGGGCGGAATCATGGACCAGGTAGTGCGTGAAGTGGAAATTGAGTGCCTGCCCGCGGACATTCCCACGCATATTGACGCCGATGTTTCTGAACTGGTGTTTGGCGCGGTGCTACGCGTAAAGGATCTGCCGCATGGCGGCAAGCTGAAGTTCATCACCGATGAAGACCAGGCGATTGCCCACGTTACGGCAGTGAAGGAAGAAGTTGTGGCCACACCTGACGCGGCAGCGGCGGATGCGGCAGCGGGCCCGGCTGAACCTGAGGTCATCAAGAAGGGCAAGCAGGATGCTGAAGAAGGCGCTGAAGCCGAGAAGGCGCCTCCAGCGAAGAAGTAGCAGCGGTGAAGCTGGTGGTCGGGCTGGGAAACCCCGGTATCGAATATCAGTTTACGCCGCACAATATCGGCTTTCTGGCGGTTGACCGGATCGCCGAACAGTGCGGCGTGATGGTGGACAACCGGCATTGCAAGGCGCTGACGGCCAGGACCAGGATCGGCAATGAAGAGATCCTGCTGGCCAAGCCGGAAACCTATATGAACCGGAGCGGCATGTCAGTGCTGGAGCTGGTCAGGAAGTATGAAGTTGAACCGCAGCGGGACGTGATGGTGATTTATGACGAGCTTGACCTGCCGCTGGGAATGATTCGGATCCGGGCGCGAGGTTCGTCAGCCGGGCACAACGGAATGCAGTCGATTATCGACGCGCTGCAGACTGAAGAGATTGCGCGGATACGGATTGGAGTAGCGCCAGACGATCCGAAAAAAGGCGGAGCAAAGTACATACTCTCGCCTTTCCGCAAGTCGCAGTTGGTGGCAGTGGATGAAGCGCTGGACCTGACTGCGCAGGCGGTGAATGTGATCGTGAATGAGGGCATTCTGATCGCCATGAATAGATTTAACCGGAAGAATAGTGAAAGCAGTAGTTAGTAGTTGGTACTTGGCTTTGTTTAGAAGATGCAAGCAGCATGGGAAAAGCGAAACAGCCGCGGGCTTGCAGCTAAATACTAAGTACACAGTACCAGCAACTCAGCACGCAAAAGCTTGGAGACAAAAATGACGCAACGATCGTATGAAGTGATGTTTATCGTACGGCCTGACCTGTTGGAAGAAGACATGGACAAGCTGATCGCAACGCTGCAGGGCCATGCCGCCACGGCGGGGGCAACGATACAGAACACCGAGAAGATGGGAAAACGCCGCCTGGCTTATGACGTAAAGAAATTTTCTGACGGCCAGTATGTGCTGTTTGTTCTGCAGGCTGATGGCAAGGCAATCCACGAACTGGAGCGCCGCATGCGCGTCTCTGAACCGGTGATCAAGTTTATTACCGTGCGCACGGACGAAGAAAAGCAGCGCCTGGATAAAGTGAAAAAGCTGCGTGAGGCCAAGGTGAAACGTCCGCCGGCAGGGTCACAGCAGGCAGCGGAAGCTGAGAGCCCCGCGGTGAATGCATAGAAAAGCACTCAGCATTCAGCATTCAGTCCCTGAACATCTTGCCAGTAGCAGGTACTGATGCCAGGAGACCGATCAGCCGGGTAAAGAATTAAGTCCGGAACACTTTGGACCGGGCACGAACTTATGAAGAAAAAGATTCGCGCGCTGTAGCAGCGTGCCGTTTGAAGGAGAAACATGGCAGACGACAATCAGGAAGTATCTACACCATCGCCCCGGCCACAAGGTGGCAGGCCGGATGGTCCGCGGCCGGACCGTGGACCGGGCGGGCGAGATGGCGGACGCAAATTTTTCCGTCGCAAGAAAGTATGCAAGTTCTGCGTGGAGAAGATTGACGACATCAATTACAAAGACGTGCGGCTGCTGGGCCAGTTTGTGGCGGAGCGGGGCAAGATCGTCCCGCGGCGGCTCACCGGCGTTTGCACGCCGCACCAGCGCAGACTAACGGCGGCCATCAAGCGGGCGCGCAATATCGCGCTGTTGCCCTTTGCCGCGCGGTAAAAACGAAAAAGGCACGGAGGGCGGCAAGAAGTGATTGAGTGCCGACAGAGCGAGTGGCCATCGGGGCAATTTGATTTAGAAATATGCACAGCCGGGGCGGCTGTGCCACACGAGTTTATTGGAGATCTGAAATGGAAGTCATTCTCAAAGAAGATGTTCCCAAGCTGGGCCACCGCGGCGAAGTCGTAAAAGTCGCCGAGGGCTATGGCCGCAATTACCTGCTGCCGCACAAACTGGCCATTGAGGCCACCACGGCTAATCGCGCCGTGATTGAGCAAATGAAGCAGTCCGCCGTGCGCAAATCAGCCGTGGAAAAGACCGCTGCCGACGCGCTGGCCCAACAACTGGACGGCACTGCTCTCAGCTTCCAGCGCAAGGTCGGCGAGAAAGACCATCTGTTTGGGTCGGTCACTTCGTCTGACATTGCAGAAGCGCTGGAGCGCAAGGGCTTCAACATTGATCGCCGCAAGATCCAGCTCAATGAACCCATCAAGAGCCTGGGCGAATTTGAAGTGCCTGTGCGCCTGCATCGGGACGTTACCAGCAAGGTAAAGGTCACGGTAGAGAAGGAAGCCGAAGCATAGGAACATTGCCAAAATCGCCGGAATTGCCAAAGATTGCCAAAATTGGCAATGGTAGTTTGGGCAACTTGGCAACAGGGCATCCGCCAAGCAACAGGTTGGGAGAACCAGAATGAAGATTGAGATACGTTCCTGCCCTACTTGAGAGAACAATAAATCCAAGGTTGCGAGTCTCGCGGCCCTCATCAAGAAGCGGCTCGGCATTGACGCCGTGATTACGCCGGGCAAGACCGGACAGTTTGAAGTGCTTGCCGATGGCAAGACAGTTGCCGAGCGCGGCGGAAACTGGTTTACCAGGAGCTTTGGCGCCGGCTATCCCGATCTCGATGGCGTGGTTGAGCAGCTCCAGAAGCGAGCCAGGTAACGCGGTCGCGGGAAACGAGTTCGAGCGCGGCTAGATATTTACCGCGGATCAACGCGGATTGACACGAGATCAATTCGCGAGGATTCGCGGTTTAATTTTTCACCTGCAGTTTCCTTTTTGTGCGATGTTGTGTGGCGAGCCTGTGTTTGCCAGACTGTCTGGCCCACGAAGCTCAGG
>DATBCN010000528.1:0-1658 GCA_036270475.1 Candidatus Angelobacter sp.
GACCTGATGCTGGCCGGCACTCTGAGCGGAGTAGAGATGGGATTGCGACTGGCAGAAGTTCCGCATAAAGCCGGGGGCATTCAAGCTGCGCTCACAACTCTGGCAAAAGGCCATCAGAGAGCGGCACAACGTACAACCGTATCGAAAGGCGCCATGCGCTGAAGCAGCAGAGCACCGGGACCGCCAACAGTTCTTTAGCGCTGTTCGTCTTTCAAATTGCGGAAAGTAGCACGGTGCTCGCGGATCAAGCGGTCAAGCCGGGATTGCAGAGCACTGACGGAATCGAACAAAGTCTGGATGCCGCCAGACTCCCAGCTAACATCCTGATGTTCCAGGTCAATAGAGAGGTCGCGTATCATCTGCGCGAAACGGCGGATACGCTCGGCGGCAAGAAAAGACGCCAATAGTTTTTTACGTCCGGGCTGGGCGTTGTGCAGTTCGCTGGCGGTCCATGCCGCCATGCGAATTTCGTCGACGGCGTGGCGAAAATCCTGCAAGGCCGCAGCATCGGAAATCGGCGTTGACTTCAAGTCAAGCTCAAGTCCGCGCAGCTCCGCGGTGAGGTTGCGCAGCCGGGACGCGAATTGAAAACTCTTGTCCGCCATTGCTCTCTCGCATCTATTTTGATGCGTGAGAGCTGCTTAATGCAGCATGTTTCCACACGAACATGGCCACTGCCGGCGGGTTTCTCATGGCCGAGTACCGATTGCCCTTAAGTAATGGTTCCCGGATGCCCTACATACGAACACCGCATAAACATTGGCGAAAGCCACTGTGCATACCGGAGTGATTGGTTATTTCTTTGCGCCGGGCTTTGCCGGGACCACTGCGATGGCATCCACTTCCAGAAGATATTCCTCCTGGAAGAGCGCGGCAACGCCCACCAGAGTGCTGGCTGGCGGCTTGTCCTTATTTACATAGGCGCTGCGCACTTCACGCAGGGCGGGAAGATATTCCGGCTTGTAGCCCTTCACATACCAGGTGATTTTGACCACGTCGTCAAAGGTGGCGCCGGCGGCGGCCAGGGCCGTTTTCAGGTTCTCGAAAACTTGCGTGGCCTGGGCCTTGAGATCGTCTTTGCCAACGAGTTTGCCTTGCTTGTCATTCGCCACTTGACCGGCGATAAAAATCATTTTGCCGGGGTTGGCCACCACGACATGGCTGTAGCTGGTGGTTGGCGCAAGCCCTTCAGGTTTGAGAAAGTCAGTTTGAGCAGCCACAGATGCGGAGCCAAGCAAGGCAAGGAAAATTGCGGCGATGATTTTCATAGGGCTTGGATTATAAAGGGCGCAAGGCAGGTTCCTCTAGTCGCGGAGCGATGCGGCAAGCTCAACGCGGCTTTGATTTGGGGTAAGTGAGCTTAGTTTTGGGTTTGGATTTGGTCTTACTTTTGGTCTTCGGCTTGAGCTTGGCTTTTGCCTTGCTTTGAGTTTTAGGCTTGCGCGATTGCTCAGCGGTGTTTCGAGTGGGAGTAGTGGAAGCAGTAGTCGTCGACTGCGATGACTTGATTGTCTGGGCCCTGGTTAGCGGAGTTTCCTTTTGCGCGGTCTTGCCTTGGGCGGCTTTAGCGTCGCTGGCTGGCCTTGATGCTTCCGGCGCTGAGTATCCCAGCGCATCGAGCGGCGGGAGTTTTTGTTTCAGCACAGCTTGACGGGGAG
>DATBCN010000529.1:0-3252 GCA_036270475.1 Candidatus Angelobacter sp.
TTTCGCGCAGGACCGCGGCATGGTGCGCGGTATGGCCGGCGATGATATAGGCTGAGGCCCTCACGGTAAAAGGGTTTCCGCTGGCTTTTCCCGTCCGCATCCAGCCGTCCTCCGGCATGTTGCGAAAAAAAGAAACCGTTGCCAGACGAATCTCGCGGAACTCTTCCACATGGTCCGCCCAGTGAAATTCATCGGCCCGGCCGGTAGTGGCGGCAATATCCTGTTCAAAGCTCGGCAACTCAGTGTTGTGGCCGCGCGCGAACCATAGTGCGCGAAAAAGAAAGACCCGCTCCGCGTCATTCACATGGTTCCACATCTGGCGGATGCTCCATTTGTCCGGCGCGTACCGATGCAGGGACCTCTCTTCCGATATGCGGTGCAGCGGTGGCAGCGTTTCATCCAGTTGGTTCTGCAGGAAGTGAACAATATTGTCACCGGCAACGCGGTCAATGTAATTGAAATAATACGGGGCAGCTTCATTCGGCAATGGGCGACCAATCATGAAAATTATCTTAACAGCAGACGCCGCCGCGGCG
Organism: Candidatus Angelobacter sp.; assembly: GCA_036270475.1. GTDB lineage: Bacteria > Acidobacteriota > Terriglobia > Terriglobales > Acidobacteriaceae > Angelobacter. Next base: position 537 of record DATBCN010000529.1, read on the forward strand.
CGTGGTTGGGCCGGAATGGATTGTTGCCAGATAAAAAGGCTTGCGTTGTGTCTGCTCGAAATCCCATCGGGCCCCTGCTTTGCAAGGGCCCGGAGATTTCTTACTGCACGGTAATGCTGATGTTGAGAGTCTGGTTTGGGTTGGTGGCGTTCGCGCTTCCTGCCGTTGGTGTACCAGTAGCTGTTACTGCCATTGCCGTGGTGCCAGAGGGCGTTATGTTAGGCGGCGGAGGCGGTGGCGGCGGGGTTGAGCCTCCTCCTCCGCAACCGGACACGGCAAGCACAAGAATAAGCGCTGCCAGCCCCAGCACAAGTGCGCCAGTGGACTTGCGCCGGCGCGAAGACGCCGCCAGCACGATGCCGAAACAGACCGGCCCCAGCGACCATAGGCTGGCGTAGAGGCCGTGATCTTTTGTCCATGGCGTTGGCGGAGCAGACAATGAAGCATTCGGGCCGGAGGTCTTTACCGTAAGTTGCACACTAACCGTGGGCGTGCCCGGAGCCACAAAGATCGAGGACGGCGAGAATGTGCAGGTGGTGAATGCGGGCAGGTTGTTGCAGCCGAATTTGATTGATCCGTTGAAGCCGCTGACCGACGTGCCGGATACAAAGAATTTTGCCGCCTGGCCCGCCAGCAGAGTGGCCGAAGGCTTGTCTGAAGCCAGTGAGTAGTTAATGGGCGGGGCGGGAAGTATGACTTGCGTAAATGTGGCAGAGGTGGCCGCTCCGAAATCGCTGTTGCCGGAATACGAAGCCGTGATGGAGTGTGTACCAGCCGGTAATGAGGTATCGGCAAAGGAGACAGTGCTGAACGATGCGGGAATTACCGCCAGAGGCGCGCCACCGTCAAAGAACGTGACAAAGCCGCCATTCACGCCGCCCAGTGCATTCGTCAGTTGCGCCGTAAGAAATATTTTTTGCCCAAAAGCCGACGGAGTAAGAGTGGAACCGGCAGTAACCGTCGTGGGTGCGGGATTCACTGCAACAGACAGCAGAGCAGAGCTGCTGGCAGGGGAAGAAGCCCCTCCTCCAAAATATTCGGCGATAATGGTGTGCGGACCGCCTTCAAGACTGGATGTCGCCTGCGCGTGGCCATTCGCATCGAGCGTGCCGGTGGAAAAATTCACGCCATCGGAATTGAAATTCACCTGTCCCACGGTAACGGGAGACCCGCCCTGGATTACAGACGCTGTGTACGTGACCGGCTGCCCGAACGTCGCGGGGTTAGTATTCACAACCACGCTGGTCGTGGTTGGATTAGCGGGCGCCGCGGCGACAAGAGAACCGCTTGATCCGAAGATTTGTGGGTTGGCTTTATCTGCAATCAAAAGGGTTTGCGGTCCGGGAGTCTTGAAAGTCACTGAAAAATTGCCGATGCCGTTGGTCAGCGTAGTATCGGCGGGCAGCACGGCGGCTGCATCACTGCTGCTGAAATGCACGGTGCCGGTGTACCCAGTGGCGAGTGTAGTTGGGAAACCACCTTGCGCGGAGACCACGATCGGAACCGGCGTGTTGGTAATGGCATTGGCCGGTTCGGCAATTCTGAAGGCGTCAGCCCCGGGCGCGCTCACTACATAGTTTGCTTTGCCTGTCATCAGGGGAAACCTGGTGTCAGTCATTGTTATGTTCTGTGTTCCCGGAGTTTTAAACGTTGCAATGAACCGGTGAAAGCCGGCATCGGCAAAATTGAAAGTGTAGTCGGCGGGAAGAACGGCGCTAGGATCACTGCTGGTGAAATGCACGGTGCCTGTATAAGCCAACAGGGCCGCGCCTGAGTCGCTTTGCAGGGTCGCGGGCACGTCAAATTGCTGGCCGGTTGTGAGATTTTGTCCACCGGCGATTTGAAATTGCGCGGGTGAAGCCACGCAATCAGACTGCAGGTTAGAGAATTCCCTTTGTATGACGTAATTTGTGCTGTTGATAAACACAGAAGCCTGCAGTCCCACGCAAATGTCGCCAATCTCGCTATTCACAGGGTCCACCCAAGCCAGCGGGCGCGCCAGTGTATTAGCCGGGCCCACGTCCGCGTCACTCACCGCTTCAGATAATTCATGGCTGGTGACATTTGTGACCGTGTCAAAAGGAAGTCCGCCGCCGCATCCGGTGCTGCAACCGCTGGGGACCTGAACATCCGGATGCACCCCGTAATAAAGCCGCCGCGACGCGAATGTACCAGTGGTGCTGTTGTGGTAGGCGCAAAAACCACCGCGGACACAACTTCCGGCATTGCCCAAAAGGATGCTTTTGCCGGCGGGGAAATAGATCATATAGAGCGTGTTGTTGTTGCCCTGCGCATCCAGGACGGGTGCTGGGAGCTTTCCCGCGCTTACCTGGCTCAGCAGCTCATTCTGGATCTGCGCATCGGTAATTGACGCCCCGTTGTTGGCGGCCGAAGGAGTTATGGAGAACTTGCCGTCAAATGATCCGTGCCCAATCGTCTGGCTGGTGCCTGCGGTTCCATCGGCCGCGGTCACGCCCGCCGTGCTGTACTCATTGAGCATGTCAAACAGAGAGCTTTGGGTAATGTCAGTAAAAAAACCGGCAAGGTTGGGAGTTGCCGAGCCATCGACATTGGAAAGATATGATCCCGTCCCATATAAGACCTGGACTATATGAACATTGGAAATCACTGGCCCGCCAAAATAGGTTACGTGCGCGCCGGCGATGGCAAACGCGGAAAGCGGCGCCGTGCCCGGCTCACGGAATGGCACTACATG
>DATBCN010000530.1:0-3031 GCA_036270475.1 Candidatus Angelobacter sp.
CCTTGAGAATCGATTGCTTCTCCGCATCCACAGCAGCTTTCTGCTGGTCTTTGTAGGCATGGAAGGCGTGTTTCTGGCGCTGTGTTATGCGCTCTATATCGCGGAAAACCATCTAGCGTAAGAACTGGGACGCGAATTAACGCGAATCGGATTCAGCTCTCTAGGCCGTGGTAATTACTGAGTTTGCGCCTTGATGCTTGCTCTCAATTACCCAATTACACATTTACCAAATCCTTTATTTTGTTCTTTGGGGTTAGATGTGTTCCGCCGCCTGCACCAGCAGCCCCCACGCTTCCTGTACATCTTTCCACGCGGTTTCCAAATTTCCGATTGCCAGCCGCAGCGTCAGCTTTCCGTTTAACACCGTGCTGGCGATAAAGACCCTGCCGGAAGCGTTTACTTTTTCCATGATCGCGCGGTTCTCGTCGTCAGTGCCTTTGTAGCGGAAGCATACGACTGACAGCGGCACCGGAGCAGTCCGTTCAAACCGTGGATGCGCGTCCACCAGCGCGGCAAAGTCTTTTGCCCACTGGATATGCGAGCGCAATATGGACCCAATGCGTTCGCGGCCAAAGTAGCGCATCACAAACCACAGCTTCAAGGCGCGGAAGCGATGGCCCAGCGGAACGCCGTAATCCATCAGATTGTGCGCGCGCGGATCATCTTGCGTCTTCAGGTAGTCTGGCGTTAGAGAAAAAGCGCGCCGCAAAATGTCCGGCCTGCGCGTGTAGAAGGCGCTCAGGTCAATGGGAGTGAACAGCCATTTATGAGCATTCAGCACCAGCGAATGCGCGCGTTCCGCTCCGGCTAGAATATGGCGCTGCTCGGGCAGGACAGCCGCCGCGCCGGCATAAGCGCAATCCACATGCAGCCAAATGCCGTGTTTCTCCGCGATGTCCGCAATCTGCGGGACAGGGTCAATGCTGGTGGAAGAAGTTGTACCCACGGTTGCCACCACGCAGAAAGGCCGTTTGCCACTGCGCAGGTCTTCTGCAATCATCATGGCCAGTGCGTCAGCGCGCATGCGGAATTCAGCGTCCGACGGCACTTTGCGCACGTTCTTCTGGCCCACGCCCACGGCAATTGCGCCTTTCTCAATCGACATGTGCGACTGGTCAGACGCATAGAGGACCAGATCGTTGCGGCTTCCTTCCGTCCGCGCTTCCGGAGCAATGAGTTCCCGCGCGCAACAAATGGCATGCATGCTGCTGGTGGAAGCCGTGTCATAGACAATGCCAAACCATTCATCGGTCAGGCCGATCCACTGCCGTAACCAGTCCAGCGCCCGCTGCTCCAGTTCCGCCACCGCCGGAGAAGTTTTCCAGTGCAGCCCGTTGGTGTTGAGCGCCGCGGCCAGCATCTCGCCCAGGACCGCCGGGGTTGATCCGGTGCAGGCAAAGTAGGCAAAAAAACGGGGATGGTTCCACTGCGTTACCGCCGGCATAATCAGGCGGTCAAAGTCGCGCAGGATAGCGTCAAACGGCTCGCCTTGCTCCGGCGCCGATTGCGGCAGCGCGTCCAGCAGTTCGCCGGGTTTGGTCTGCGCCAGCACCGGCATTTCCGCAACGGAGCTGAGGTATCTGGCAATCCAATCCACAGTCTCATGTCCCGCGCGGCGGAAGTCTTCTATATAAGCCTGCCAGTCGTTTGCTTGTTTGGCGGCAGCAGCCGCAGCTTTAGGATCAGTAGTTTTGCTCATGGTTTTTCAGCACCGCCACGTCTGTGCGCTTAAGCGCCAACTTCTCGGCCTATCTCCCAGTGATGTCCAAATGGATCGGCAACGCGCCCCACGCGCCAGCCATGCATCTCTTGTACCGGAACGATCTCGGTGGCGCCGGCGCTTACGGCATGTTTGTAGACTGCGTCAGGATCGGCGACGGTCAGGACCATCCGCACGGTGCCGCCGCCCAGCGACTGCGGACTGAAATTATGGTGCTGCGGGGATTCATCGCCCAGCCAGAACTCCGCGCCGTCCACGGAAAGCCGCGCCACCACGGCGCCGTCTGGCGCATCAATGCGGAAGACTTCCACCGCTCCAAATGCTGCCTTGTAAAACTCCACGGCCTTTGCGCCCTTGCGGACGGAAAGCCAGGGAGCAATGGAACACCGGAATGAGCTGCCTGCGCCTGAATTCATTTGTCGCCCTCGTGAAATCCATATTAAACTCATTAACTTTCTTGACAACAGCGGAAAACCTGGACTACTATGCGTTCAGCATGCACGCCAGCCGATTTACTTTCGCGTTTACTTACCGCTACTTCTTTACGGGTAGCGGCTGCGCGGATGGGGTGTGCTGACAATGCAATAAGAAATTAGTCATCATAAATCACCGCAAGCCGCGATCCCAAAAAGGGTCGCGGTTTTTGCTTTTTCAGGGAGATTTGCCATGGGCCAACAAATTTTGGGCCAGCAAAACGGTTCGGGAGAAAAAACGCTTGCAGAATGGCGGCAGCAGATTGACGCGCTGGATGGCGACCTGGTGCGTCTGCTGAACCAGCGTGCCGCCATCGCCTGTGAAATTGCCGTCATCAAGGTTGCAGCGGGCTTGCCGGCCTATGACGGCAAGCGCGAAGACGAGGTGCTGGCCCGTGTGGCGCAAAAGAACGCCGGCCCGCTCAGCGAGCAGAGCGTTACCGCGATCTTCCACGGCATTATCGAGGAGACGCGGCGGTTGGGCACGCAACGGATGCAGGAACAGAGCAGTGTTTCTGAAATCCCGAAGCGTGGCGAGGGATCTCCGCGTTCTTGACGAAGGGTTGCGCGTCAAGAAGTTAAGTTCAGCGAAGAAAAAATCGTTGTAATAGTGGTCCCTCACACCGCGTTCCAGATTCATCGAGGGCGGGATGGCCTTGTAGCGCGGGTTCGGAATTTTAGAAAAGCTAATTACTAAGGAGTTATTCCAAATGGTGATCAACATGGCGGCAGGTTCGTCGGAAGCGGAACTTCAGCACGTAATTGAACGAGTCAAAGAGTGCGGTTTTCAGCCGCATGTCACGCGGGGAGCGGAACGCGCGATTGTGGCCGCGGTCGG
>DATBCN010000531.1:0-2822 GCA_036270475.1 Candidatus Angelobacter sp.
CCCGGCCAAGCGAAATCCGTAAAGGTTTTGCCAGCTCTGCCGGGACGTGATCTGATGGAGTACCTGGGGAATGGACATGGCTAAGGCACCACTGATTTTTACCTATTACATTGCTGCCCCCATAGAGAAGGTTTGGGATGGGTTTGTTTCCAAGGACGCGAACCAGAAAATCTTCATGGGCGCGGACTACGAAGTCGACCTGAAACCTGGCGGGGCAATGACCTGGTCGGGGCCGGGTAAAGATGGGAAGCCGATGCGGTATGTAACCGGTCAGGTGCTGCGGGCGGATGCGCCGAAGCTGCTGGAGTACAAGTTCGGCATGGGCGATGGCGCGGTGATGTCAAGAGTAAAAGTGGAGCTGACTCCGGAGACCGAAGCGGTGAAGGTTGTGGTAACGAACGATGAGTGGGCAGAGGACGATCCGGCATATACCCAGAATGCGGATGGCTGGCCGCGAATTCTTTCACGGTTGAAGACTCTGCTGGAAACGGGCAAGACGTTCCGTCCGCATTAGACACGGGAACTCACCTTATTTCTGGTTCTATTGCGGTTCCAGAGTTGCTGTATCCTTCTCGGAGTGGAGCAGGCATTTTATGCCTGCGGTAACCTAGCATCCGTTGTCGGCTTTAGCCGCCGAGGTAAGCCTGTCTGGGTACATTAACTTGGGAAGCGCTCTAAGATTGTATTTTTTCGTTCAACCTTTAAATAGCGCCACGCTTTCTTCGGCTTCATAAACACCCATAATTGCGTCATTGCATTCCGAACAGACCAAACCGCGCTCCCTGCCATCATGCGTGCCGCGATGAACATGGTCTATCACGCATGCTGGCAGGTTAAATTGGCGGCGGATAGAGTCGATGTCAAGAAAACAGTCGAAATACACCCACTCGCGGCAGTTCTTTGACCACGGCTGGCCGCGGTAGGTTTCGTGCATAGCGGCGGCAATCATCGCTTCTTCCAGCGGTCTGAGATGTGCGCAAATCATCGTGCTGTTTCGCCCTTGTCCACTGTTGCCGGCACTTTGCTATTTATCGAGGGTTGCTTAGCACGTAATCTGCTTCTGCCACAGTGCGCGTTTTGCGCTTATACCGGACCACCGACCCCGGCCATATCACCGGACTTTCACCGGTCTTCTTGTCCTGATACCAGCTCCGGCACCCGCCTGATTCCCACACTGTCCCAGCCAGACGCTTTCTCAGCTCTTCCACAAAATGCTGTTGTGTGGCCGGCTTCACTTCCATGACTTTGCTGCTGTGCTTTCGCATCAGGCGCAGGCAGTCCATCACGTAGCCGATCTGCGCTTCACTCATCAGCACCACTGAGTTGTGTCCCAGGCCGGTGTTGGGGCCCAGCAGGATAAAGAAGTTAGGAAAGCCGCTGACGGTCACGCCCAGATACGCGCTGATGCGGTCTTTCCACGCCTGGTGGATGTCCACGCCATCGCGGCCCACAACGCGCGTATCGTGCAGAGGCTCAGTCGCGCGGAAACCGGTGGCGTAAATCAGTACGTCCGCCGCGCGCTCCGCGCCATCCTGCGTAACAATGCCATGCTCGCGAATTTCGCGGATGCCTTCTGTTACAAACTCAACATTGGGCCGCTGAATTGCCGGATAAAAATCATTGGAGATAAGCACGCGCTTGCATCCAAAGCGGTAGTTGGGCGTGAGCCGCGCACGCAGTTTGGGATCAGGGACCTGGGCGGCAAGATGGTCAACCGCCATCTTTTCTCCGCGCTTGCGCAGAGCTTCCAGCTTCCCCAGAAAACCCCACACGCGAATCTCATACATCCAGAATAATCCGGTCCGCACGAGCCAGGTAAAGGCCGGGAAATTGCGGAAACGTTTCTGCCAGCGCTCTGGGATGGCAAAGTCGTTTTTAGGGACAATCCACGGCGGCGTGCGCTGGAACACAGACAGCTTGCTCACCTTGGGCGCGATCTCGGGAACAAATTGGATTGCGCTGGCGCCTGTCCCAATCACCGCCACACGCTTCCCTTCCAACGGGACTTTGGCGTCCCACCATGTGGAGTGGAAGGCCGGCCCGGCAAATTTTTCCATGCCGGGAATTTCAGGAAACATGGGAACATGCAGCGCGCCCACGGCGGAAATCAGGACGCGCGCCCGGATTGTCGCCCCATCTCCGGTGGTGACTCTCCACTGGGCAGCGGCCTCATCCCACACTGCTTCCCGCATGCTGGTGTTCACGCGAATGTATTCGTGTACGCCGAATCGCCGCGCACAGGACTTGAGATACCGCTGGATCTCGTCGCGCCCGGAATACATGCGGCTCCAATTGGGATTGCGGTCAAAAGAAAACGAATACAGGTGTGATGGGATATCGCAGGCGCATCCGGGATATTGGTTTACGTACCAGGTTCCGCCGATATCATCCGCCTTCTCGATCACGAGGAACGATTTCGTACCGCTCTGAAGAAGTTTGATCGCCATGCCCAGCCCGGAAAAGCCGGCGCCCACAATCAGCACGTCCAGCACCTCGGCGGGCAAACCAGTGGGATATGGGACCTCAGTCGTTGTTTGTTCCAATGTTGGCAAGAGAATGAGCTACTAGCTTGCCATGGCCCAGCGGGCTGCGCAAGCGATAGCGCAAAATGCATTTGAAGGGGCCGGGCCTTCCCATGAAGGCCCAACCGGTGAGTGGGGTGTGAAAGCTAGAGCGAACGGAGGAATGCGATCAGGTCCTGTTGCTGTGCCTGAGTGAGATTGTTGAATGCGGCCACGACAGAATTGGCTTCAGAACATACCTGTCCCGCGGCGCACGGGCTGGCATGCAGTGAGATCGCGGTCACAAGATTGTTGGCGCGA
>DATBCN010000532.1:0-3619 GCA_036270475.1 Candidatus Angelobacter sp.
GGCACCGCAAGATCGCGGTCTGAGCGCGAACGATAACGGAACTCAACTGCAACGAGAAAAGCCCGCTCCGGGCCATCGCGACCGGTCTTGATCCCGGCCGAGGTCTGGAAACGGCGGGAACGCTGGCCTGGAATGGATTAGCCCTCCGACTTGCCGGTGGTGTTCTCGCCCTCTCCCGCTGGTCCATGGGAACGGCTTTCATGATGGCTGATGCTGCCCTTGGCCATGACCACGGTAGAGATGGCGTGTTTAAAAATGAGCTGTTCTTGATTGTTGGTTTCAAGGACCACTGAATATTTGTCAAAGGACCGTATGCGTCCTGTCAGCTTCACTCCGCTGAGCAGATAAATGGTGATCTGACTTTTGTCCTTGCGCGCGGTATTCAGAAACGAGTCCTGTATGTTTTGTGCCGGCTTATTTTCCATCTGCCGATCTTTCTCCTGTGTTGCTTGCATAACGGGGAAACAGCCTTGGTGGCTTGTTCCAAGCCATTGTAACTTCTTGCGGCGTTCCCGGCAAAAGCGGCTTTTCGCCCATGGACCCATCGTAATGCTATGATTTTGCAAGCAGTTTCATACGCCATGAAGACCGCCGGTCACAAAGCCGCAGCCGCCGTCCCCATGCTCGATCTCTCGCGCCAGTATGCCTCCATTCGCAATGAAATCCTGGCGGCAGTTACCCGCGCTTGTGACTCCCAGCGCTACATTCTGGGAGACGAAACGGTGGCCTTTGAGCGCGAATTTGCCGCCCTGTGCGGCTCCACGGACGCTATAGGCTGCGCTTCCGGCACTGACGGCCTTTGGCTGGCCCTGGCTGCCGCCGGCGTTGGCCCTGGTGATTCCGTCGTCACTACTCCGTTCAGCTTCTTTGCCACCGCCAGTTCGATCCTGCGGGCTGGCGCAAAGCCGGTATTTGTTGACGTGGACCCCGAGACCCTCAATCTATCTCCGGCCAGGCTGGAAGAGCGGTTAAAACACGTTTCCGGTGGAATGCGCGCGGTGATGCCGGTGCATCTGTACGGCCAGTGCGCCGATATGGACAGCATTGACCGCCTTGCCGCCGAATTCAAATTGCATGTGGTGGAAGACGCCGCGCAAGCCGTGGGAGCAACCTGGAACGGCAAACGCGCCGGCTCACTGGGATTGGCCGCTGCCTTCAGCTTTTATCCCACAAAAAACCTCAGCGCATTTGGCGACGCCGGCGCTGTCACCACCAACGACGCACGACTGGCCGAGCGCATGCGCTCACTGCGCAACCACGGCGGCAAGCAGCGCTATTACCATGATGAAGTAGGCGCAAACAGCCGGCTGGACGCCATTCAAGCGGCGATTCTTCGCGTGAAAATGCCGCATCTGGCCAAGTGGAATGACGCCCGCCGTGAACGCGCACGGACCTATGGCCGCCTGCTCAGCGCCGCCGGCCTGACCAAAACCGGCGCGGACTCAACGTCTCCTGTCGCACTGCTGAAGACGCTTCCTGGCGCACACCACATCTATCACCAATATGTAATCCGCGTGCGTGACCGCGACATGCTGCGCGCCTTCCTGGGCGACCGCGGCGTGGGGTCGGAGATTTACTATCCCATTCCGCTGCATCTGCAAAAGTGCTTTGCCTATCTGGGTTACACGCCGGGTAATCTGCCGGAAGCCGAACGCGCCGCTCTAGACGTGCTGGCCCTGCCCATGTTCGCCGAGCTGGAAGAAGACGAACAGCGGCATGTGGTGGAATCGATTGCGGAATTTTATTCGTAGGTCAGAATCAGAGCACAGTGTGCATTCGAGGGACTGCCGCGTCTTTATAGAACGGGAAATGATATTGAGCAAGGAAATGATCTGGAAATTGTTCTTATGCTTCTGATCTCGTCCACCACACTAACCCAACAAACACAATCGTGACGGCAGCTCCGGCCAGCAGGAGCGGAAAGGCTGAACCGCTGAACAAATTGCTCATCTTCTCTAACTGGCTGATCCAGAGCCACACAAAGGCAGCCACGCACACCGCAATGGCCAGTGCTCGCATGACCATCAGTGGGCGCTCGATCCGTTCTTTTTCCTGCTGCTTCCGCAGGATTTGCGCGCGCCACCAGATCAAGCCGGGGCTGGGCAGTTCCGGCTGATGTCCGGCGGCCATTTTCTTGAGCAAGGAATCCAATTCAAATTCGTTATTCATGAGTACCTCTGAAACCCGCGGTCAGCAGAAGCGCTTTGGCTTTTTCCCGCGCCCGGAAGACCATGACGCGCACACTTTTTTCCTTTACGCTCAGGACCTCGCCAATTTCCCTGTGGCTCAGTTCTTCAACGTGCGCCAGCCAGAGCATGGCCCGTTCCTGCGCGCTTAACTGGCTAAACACTGTTTCCATATCCACGGGCAGATTTAAATTGTAATGGACGTGCTCCGTTATGACGCTCAACTCCCACCATTTCTTTTCCCGCTTGAGCTTGCGCCAGCGGTCGCGGAGCAGGTTGGTGGCAGTCTTGTAAAGATAGGCCTTGCGCGCGCCTTCATCCATGGCTGGCGCGTTGAGCATGCGGATGTATGTCTCCTGCAGCACCTCGTCCGCCGTCGCCGGATCGTTGCCGAGACGGCAGAGATAACCATGCAACACTCGTGCCGTGCGCAGATAGAAGGCTTCAAACTCGCCTTGCGTGGCGCTCTCGTCCTGCCCAGCCTGCGTTTTGGTCATCACCATTCGTATTGTTCCCATGGCGGCAAACAAACCGGCTTACTCCTGTTCCTTCCAGCCCGCTTTCTTTGTAAGGAAGTAGGCCACGCCCGAGGAGACCAGAAATCCGACTCCCACCAGGAATGAAACCCAGCCGATACGGAAGGTGATCCATCCGCCATTGGCCCCTGCCAGGCATCCCATTCCCAGAAACATCAGCACAAAGCCGGTCCTGATTGAATTCAGGATCGAATTGCGGGGGCTGGTCACCGCGTCAGCAAAGCTTAGAAGGTATTTCTGCCCGGCTGGCGATTGCATGAACTCGGCAAAGTCATGCGCGGACGAAAACTTTTCCAGCAGCGCTTTCTGCATGTCGTTCTTCTGCTTGCGGCGCGCGACGGAACCTCCCAGATAGGCCACCCACCCGAACAAGCCAAAGGTCACTATCAGTACAAACCATTCCTTCAACTGCCCTTGCGTCATCGGATCCATGTATCTAATCCTCCAGCCCTAAGAACGACCCAGCCCGATCCAAGGTTAACAGCTTGAAACTAATTCCCTGCCTGCCCGTCAAACCTAAGGTATCTTGAGGCACGGAGGTATTCCCATGCTGGCAGCTCCCAAAATCTTATTGCTGGCAACACTCGCTTTCTGCACATTCAGCGCCACGGTGAGTCCTCAAACTCCTTCCGCTGCGACAGACGGAAAGCCCCAGGACGACGGCCCCAAGACTCCTTTCGTATTCAAGACTTCATCGCGGCTTGTAGTGGTGGACGTTGTGGCCACCAACAGCAAAGGTGAACCTGTTAAGGACCTAAAGGCAGGCGATTTTGTAGTGACAGAAGAAGGATCGGCGCAAACCATCAGCAGCTTCAGTTTCCAGCAGCCTACAGTCGATAGCGGCGGGCCGCGGCCCGCGGCTGAACAATTACCCCCGGGCGTGATTACCAACACGCC
>DATBCN010000533.1:0-10354 GCA_036270475.1 Candidatus Angelobacter sp.
TTTGGTATTTGGAGGCCCAGCCATGGCGCAACCACAGCCGGACAAACGAACCACCCGGCGGTTTTCGCTCGATTTGCCGATCTCGGTAAAATTTCTGGATAACGGCAGGCGCGAGCTGGCCGGATGCACGCGCGATGTGAGTTCACGCGGCGTCTTCATGTATCTGGACACGGAGATTACCGCCGGATCGGCGATTGAATTTGTGATGACGCTGCCCCCGGAAATCACGCTTTCTGATCCCATACGCGTACGCTGCACCGGCAAAGTCTTGCGCGTGGACAAAGAAGCCCAGGAACAGGGCGTTGCGGTAGCCATAGACAAGTACGATTTTGTGGGCGAGGAGTAGCGCATTCTGCCAAAGAACTTGTCAATGATCGGAAACATGCTCGCAAAGATAGTCGTAAAGAAGATCTGTTTGGGATGGGCCGCGCCCGGGCTGCTTTGCGCATTTTTGCTATCGGTTCCTGCCGCGGCGCAAACAACGCCTTCGATTGGCGAACTTTTTGCATCGGACAGCGGCAGTTCCAGCGCCATGCAACTGGCCGGCTCAGGGATGAACGTTCTTTCCGGCTCAGAGTTGTCAGCGGGAATCGCGCCGGCAACGCTTAAGCTGGTTCGTGGCGGCCAGGTGCGCATCTGCCCGCGCAGCGGTTTGAGCGTGACAGCGAGCGGACAGGGCCTGATGTTGGCCACAGGCTCAGGCGCGGTTGAGGTGGAATACCAATTGAACCAGCAGGTGGCCGATGTTGTGATTACACCGGACTTCAACGTGATGCTGGTTGGCCCGGGCACATTCCATTTTGCCCTGGGCGTGGATAAAAAAGGCGATACCTGCATGAAGCCTCTGCCGGGGAACGCGGCAGAGATTACTTTTTCAGAGCTGCTGGGAAGTGGCGTTTATAAAGCCCAGCCCAACCAGAGTGTTATTTTCCGCGGCGGCAAGTTGGGATCGCCAGAGGCTTTGGCCAGCGATTGTGGCTGCCCGGCGGCCGCCCCGGTCATCCGGGCTGAAGCACAGCCAATCCCAACACCCGAGCCTCCCCGGGGAGACAATCCAGCTCCCAGGCCCGCGGAGCGGGTGGCGGTAGCCAGCAATGGACCCACTTCACCGCTGCCTCCGGAAAAACCGGGCCAGGTCCATGTGCAGGTGGATGCTCCGTTTGTTTTCAACGCCCGGTCTGATCCGCGGCCCTATTCAGTGGCAAAAGTGCAGTTTTCATCGCTGCCCAATGTTTATTTTGTGCAAGAAAAGGTCGATCCGGTCGTTCTGATAGAAAAGCAGCCGGAAGTGTCTCTAAAAGCGGATGCCCAGCCGCCCAAGCCCGAGGAAAAACCAAAGAAGGAAAAAAAGGGCTTCATGGGGCGGGTAAAAGGCTTTTTTGGCTCTCTGTTTCATCGTTAAGTTGTTGCCCAATGAGGAATTAGATAGACTAACTTTAGCCCAATACACCATTGTGAAACTTTTGCCGGAGCAAGCCGTCTATACTAGATAAAACTTTATGTCTTCGCCCGACCCTAAGAACCCGCCGAACCCCGAAAGTGCCGCTGCCTCGGACCCCCAGGCGTCCCAGCAATCTGTTGTAAAGTTTGCCAAGGACCAGCCGCAGAGCGGTATTGTTATGCCGACGATGTTAGGGGTGGGGTATGGCACATATCAGCAACGGCCGGAAAATTTTCTCCTGTCGTTTGTCACGCACACAGCAGGCATTGCCTTGATGCTGTGGCTTTTGCATATCGCGGTCCCGGCAAAGATTATTCCGCCCACAACGGCCAATTCTGTTGATCTGGCGCCTTATGTTCCCATGAAGGTAGGCAAGGGCGGTCCCAGCGGCGGCGGCGGCGGCGACGCCAGCAAACTGAAAGCTTCAACGGGAACACCGCCGAAGTCGGCGAAGCAGCAATTTACTCCACCCACGGTTTTGCCGCAGCAGCAAAGCAAGCTGATGATTGAGCCTACCGTGGTTGCCGACCTGAAAACTCCACCCAATACGCAACTGGGCGATCCGCTTTCAAAACTTGTTACGCCCTCGAATGGAATTGGTGTTGGCGGCGGCATAGGCAGCGGCAATGGCGGTGGTGTTGGTTCAGGACATGGCGGCCCAGGAGTTGGCCCGGGCATCTTTCACGTAGGCGACGGAGTAAGCGCGCCGCGCGCCATCTATACTCCTGAACCTGAATTTTCTGAAGAAGCGCGCAAGGCCAAATATCAGGGCGTGGTGGTCCTGAACATTATCGTGGGCACCGATGGCCGCGTACACAATCCACGCGTTGTGCGTTCGCTGGGCATGGGCCTGGATGAAAAAGCCATGGAAGGCGTAAAAACCTGGAAGTTTGATCCGTCAAAGAAAGATGGGCGCGCTGTTGCGGTTGAGATGAACATTGAAGTGGCTTTCAACCTGTACTAAACAAATTTTCTGCAGAAACAAAAAAAGGAGATGCGGTCTGCATCTCCTTTTTTTGTTTTAAGATTCGGTTAAATTGTTAGTCGCGAGCTTCTTCAAGTTGGCCGTTTTCAAGCTTTTCCTGGCATTCAATGCAATAACGCGTCCAGGGGACAGCTTCCAGGCGTTTGGCATTGATCTCATTGCCGCAACTGACGCATTCGCCAAAAGCGCCTTCGCGGATACGTTGCAACGCGTTTTCCACCATGCCGAGAAGCTGGCGGTCATTATTGCTCTGGGAAAAGAGAAACTCTTTGGTATAAGAACTGGCTGCACGGTCGGCAATGTCCTGGGCCGTGTCCTGGTCGGCGATGCGGCCGTCTTCTTCAGTCCGGCTCACCGTTTTCCGCAGGCTCACCTGGCGTTCTTCCAGCCGTTTCTTGAATGATTCGAGCTTCTTTTTGTCCATGTGTCTAGGGAAATGATTGATTTTAGTCGCCATATTTATAACCGTCAAATGAAGTGGAACGACGATTAGATGCAGCCAGACGGCTTCTGGTCACCAAGGATGAAGACAAATTAACCCCCAACAAAAAAGCGGCCCGCTTGAGGCCGCTCTTCAGTAAAAGAGGCTTTGGAGGAAGGAAAATCTCTCAGGGAAGGCGATGCACGATGCAGTCCCGGCTAACGCCGAGACACACGGATTGAAGAAGTCTCAAAGCTTGGAAGATTGAAGTCATTTAGTTTTTACGGCCTCTTTTGTATGATCTGTATCTAAGCAACTCACAAACCAAAGGATTTTGCCGATGTGAGATGGAGAGCAGCAGGGTATTTAATACTTTGTTTTCTTAAAGTTATAAGGGTATTGTCGATTCGAAAGCTGGTTTTGAGAGCTGGAAATGATTGAGTACTTTGATCATTCAAACTGGTATCGTGATACCACTTATTGGCCTTCTTCATGCTTAGACAGGGCCTTCGTCTGCTCCTCCATGGCCTTAAGTTTATTGAGAAGGGCCTTATAGCTGATCTTGAGTATCTTTGCTGCCTGGCGGCGGTTCCAGCGCGTTTGGGCCAGCACACGTTCAATGGCTTCACGCTCTGCCTGCATGGCGGCACGCCGCCCAATCTCCAGGAGCGAGGGCATTTCCATTTCAGTGCCATTACTGGACTGCACTGACGGAGCGGCCGGTCCCGCGGCGGGCGCAGCTTGTGCCGGTATTCCGCCAAAAGAGGTGACGATGGGCTTGTGGGTGGAGAGTTCACGAATGATCTGCGCCTCATTCCCCACTATTACGTAGCGCTTTACCATGTTTTCCAGCTCGCGGATGTTTCCCGGCCATGCATATTCCATCATGCGGGTCACGGCATATTCGCTGAACATGGAAAGTTTTTTGCCGTAGTGTTCGCTGTATTTTTCCAGAAAATATTTCAGAAAAACCGGGATCTCCTCGCGGCGTTCGCGCAGCGGCGGAATGTGGATGGTAACAACATTCAGGCGATAGAAAAGGTCTTCGCGAAATACGCCTTCTTCCACCGCCCGCTCCAGCGGTTTGTTGGTGGCGGCAAGAACTCGCACATCGACTTGGACGTCACGCTTACCGCCCAGCCGGGAAAACTCATGGTCCTGCAGCACGTGGAGCAGCTTGGCCTGCAACGCCGGATGCATCTCACTGATTTCGTCGAGAAAAATTGTTCCGCCGTTGGCCTGCTCGAATTTGCCCAGCTTTTGCCGGTTGGCGCCGGTGAACGCGCCGGCTTCATAACCAAATAGTTCGCTTTCCAGCAGTTCATGCGGGATGGCGGCGCAATTTACCTTGACGAACGGTTTGTCGCAGCGCGAGGATTCCGCGTACACCATGCGCGCCACCACTTCCTTGCCGGTACCGCTTTCACCGCGGACCAGCACAGTGGCGGTGGTGTCAGCCACTTGTTCAATCGTCATTTTTACTTCCATCATTTTGGGACTGGTGCCAAAGAGCATGGTGAAGTCGCTCTGTCGCCGCACCTGCTCGCGCAACTGCGTTACTTCAGAATATAGACGCTGGTTGTCCAGGACTTTGCCAATGCGCGCATCCAGTTCCTTGGGGTCGACCGGCTTGGTGAGATAGTCGTCCGCGCCCAGCTTTGAAGCCCGGAAAATCAACTCCGGATCTTTACTGGCGGAAAGGACCATGATGGCAACAGAAGGTTTGATCTGCTTGAGACGTTGCAGGGTTTCAGCGCCCGCTTCTCCGTCTATGGATGTTTCCACCAACACCAGGGCAGGGTCAAAGGACCGAAAGACACGCAGGGCTTCCTGTTCGTTGGAAGCCACGGTAACGTCAAAGTTGCGCCGGGAAAGATGCGAGGCCAGATACCTTGCCATGGCTACGTCATCATCCACGATCAACACGCGGGTCTTCGGATTCATTCCTGCTCCCGGCGGCAAAGGGGCCGCCTTTTATGGAAAAACCGACAAGGTTAAGGGACGGAGATGCTCGCCGGGGCGATCAACACCCCGCAGACATTGTATTCTGATTCCATTTTCGAGCATCTGGATGCCTAACACGAGCCAATTATGCCAGGTTTTTCCGCCCAAACGCCAAAAAGGACTCCTTTTGGAATCCTTTTTATCCTGAATCAGGACAAGCCCTGAGATTTTTGGTCAGGACGAGCGTTTGCCAGAAATAAAGTGATATGGGGGCCATGGGCCGCTCATAACCACTTCAATACCAGGCAGATGGCGGGTGGCCATCTGATAGCGGTTCTGGTATTTTTCAACTTTTTTGTGGTCAATCAGGTGGGCGATGTCAATCAGCATTCCCCCGGAATCGATCTTGCGGCAACAAACGTCCTGGTCAAGCGGGGAGAAAATCTTGTGGACCTGGACGGAAAGGGCCCGCGCCTTGGTTTGCCGCTCACGTTGCCGGACGGCTTTTTCCCGCAGCTTGCTCAGGTATTCACTGCCGACGGTCGCAGGAAGTTCAATCTCTTCCAGCGCTTCACGCAGGGAACCGTCTTTAATAAGCAATTTCAGATGCATTTCCGCCTTGCCTTTGAGCTTGGTTACGCTCTCCAGAAAGACCTTGCGGTTAATGCGGACAGCCCGCCGCAGCGATTCATCAGTATCAAATACCGTGCCAAAACGAAATGGCAGCACAGTGGTGCGTTTAAAGCATTCGCTGACCACATGTGCATGCTGGAGCAGGGCTTTCTGTCCAAGATCACCGGTGGGGATGTATTCGCTGACCAGAACGGAGAAATCTCCGCTGGGATAGGCGAAAATCTGGGCGTCTGCAATACCTTTAAGACCTTCTACGGGGACGGGACGACGTGCGCGGATACCACCTTGGACTGCCTGCTGCTCAACGATGCAGTATGCGTACCATGCCATGAGGGAGCTTCTCCTGTCGGAAAAACGTTTACGGGCCGGTGAGATTGTTAAAATCGGGCGAAGTTTGCTGCGAAGAGCTTATTTCAGCGCCAGCGGGTTTTCCAGCGCTAAACGTATCTTAAGCTGAGACTCGAATAAATGCAACAGAGACTGTGCATGGAAACGCAAGAAATCGTGGGTAAAGTGTCGGCATGGGTAAAGATTACGCAGCCAAGGCTGCATTCTCACACGGTGTTAGTTCATAAACCCTTTTGTTTTCATCCATTTGATTCGCATTTTTCAGGATTTGAGAGATGCGTGACGCCTCATCATCGGCAAGGCGCAGATAGCGTTGAATCTCCGCGTCCCCGGTTCGGACTGCCGCCAGATAGAGCGCGTTGCGGATGGCAGCCAATGGGCTGTTGATCTCATGCTTTAGTTCGCCGATTAATTGCCGTTTAGTTAGCGCCATCTGATACCTCCGCTGTATTACCTGATTGCAAGCTGCGAGCCAAAGCACCTGGATTGCAATGGATTTCCCAAGTTGACCTTGACTTATGCAATCAGCGGCAGGAAAAGTGTATCCAAATACCGTTGATTGGTCCCGGTCTTCCACTAGGCCCATTTCCAGATTGCCGTCTGACGGTCCCATACCCTGTACATTTGGCCATCGGCGGGTAAAAACAACAGAGACACTTCCGTAAGTTTCCCCAATGCGGATGAAAGCATCTCACACAATGCCGGCTGGAGCGCCTGCTTGCCGTGAGTTCCGCAAGGAAAATGTTTCCCACTCCGTCTCCTGAATCCGCTGGTCCCGCCTCGTCTCCTCCAGAGAGATTCGTGGTTGAGGTGTTTTCCGAGTTGCGTCCGGAAACAATCCAGAAGCGCTGGGAGGACGTGAACGTTATTTTGCGTATGAGCATGCTTACAGGTTTACAGATGCAACTGGATGCCACGCTCAATCTGCTGTGCGACATGGCCGCGGACATCTCCCGTTTTGATAAAGCGATTGTGCATTTCTGGGACGAAGGCCGCGAGCTGATGGAGCCGCGCATTGCCCGCAACGTGGAAAAGAATGCAGGCGAGGAGATTGCCAGCGGCAACATCCTGAATTTCTGGGCCATCAAGTACGGACGGCCGCTGCTGGTGGAGCACGGACACAACGCGCAATCGGACGCACTGCTGCAAATGCTGGGCGCGGGCTCCGCGCTGGCCGTGCCGTTGTTTGTGAGCAATAGAGTCATGGGATCGTTGCAGTTGTTTCGCTCCCCTGAATCCGCTGCCAAACCGTTCTGCAAGGAAGACGCGCAGCTTCTTTGGATACTTTCTCTGGTTGCGGAAAATCTTCTTACCCGCGAATACGCCAATGAAGGGCTGCTCCGCTTTGCCTTTACTGACTATCTTACTGGCCTGCGCACGCGCGGTTATTTTGAGCAGCAATTGGAACTGGAATTCAAGCGCGCTGAACGCAAGCAACAGAAGTTTGCGCTGCTGATGATCGACATTGACCATTTCAAGGTTTTGAATGACACGTTTGGCCATCACGTGGGTGACCAGCTTTTGCGCGACGTGACCTCCATTCTGATGAAAGACATGCGCGAGGTGGATACAGTGGCCCGTTACGGGGGAGAAGAGTTTGTCATCATTCTGCCGGAGACCACTGAAACCGGCGCGGTCTTTGTGGCGCAACGGCTGCGCCGCGCCGTTGACCAGGCCAAATTTTTTGCTGGTTCGCCGCATTCCGTGCAGCATCTCACTATCAGTATTGGCGTTGCGGTGTACGATACTGACGCCCAGTTCAAGCGCGACCTCATTGAATTTGCCGACGCCGCGCTTTACTCCGCCAAGCATCAGGGCCGTAACCGCGTGATTTGTTATTCCGAGCTGTCCCGCAAAGAAGGACGAGAAGTTTCATAATCAGATGAATCCAGGTTTTTCGCTTCAGAACGGCCAGTCTGCCGGCACGGGTATGCTGCCTCGTGGCGGCCGGACCAAGGTCTGGCGCGTGATCCACGCCTGTGAATACGCCCGTGACGTGCTTCCCGTGGTCGAAGGGCAGGTCGCGGTGGGCATGCGGCCATACATTGTTACGCCGGAAGGCGCGGGCGCGGCGGAACTTTATCTTTCCGGCCGCAACCAGGACCTGCCGCGCACGCTTTCACTGCTGCGCTCCTGGCAGGACGTGCGCAACTGGCGCAAATCGCTGCTTGATTGCTCGCCTGAAACCTCCTCTGATCTGGTGCATGCGCATTGTTTTGCCGCTGGCATGGCCGCGGTGCGCAGTTGCAGTTGCGTGGTCTATGACCTGGGCGCTTGCATTGAAGAAATGGCCATCTCCGCCGGGCTCTGTGAACCAGGCAGTTGGATGGGACGGTCGTTTCGCGTAGCCGAGCAATTTGTCCTCTCCCGTGCCGCTGCGGTCATCGTCCATTCACTCGCGCTCAGGGAAGCTGCGCTCGAACGCGGCGCACTGCCGGAGGGCGTCTTTCTTATTCCCAGACCCATGGGCGAAGCAGAAGGGCCTGCGCCGCTTTCCCCGGACAAAGACGACAAAGACAATGGTTTTCTTGCCCGCCGCTTTGGCCTCTCGCCGGATGCGGTTTCCTTCTTTGTGCCGCGGTTTGCGCCCCAATTCGAGTCCAACGCAGCGGCGCAAATTTCCGCCTCCGCCCTCATGCTGCTGGAGGGCTTCGCGCTGGCCTGCAACGGGTTGCCGCAATTCAATCTGCTGCTGGAAGCCCCGGAGAGAGCGCGCCGAACCATCAACGAGCATGCTGCACGGCTGGGAATTTCTCCGCACATCGCGCTGGTGCATCCGTTCGATGTGCCTGCAACCATGCAAAACGCGCATGTGGTGGTGGCCCTGGGAGACACGCCGGCCGATCCTGTTGCCGCGCGCCAGCCAAATGAAATCTGCTTAAAAAGCCTGTGGCAGGGCAAGACCCTGCTTGCCGCCGACGTTCCGCGCAACCGTGACGCCAGCCCGGAAGGCCGCGGCTGCCTCTGGTTTGAACCCGATAACCCGCGCGATCTGGGCTATCGCATGGCCTTCCTGGGCCGCAAACCTGAATTCCGCGCCGCCCTGGCCGCCGCCGGACGCACGTTTCTCTTTGAAACCCGCAGCCTTAACGCCATCGGAGAAAAATACGACCAAGCCTATCGCCACGCTGCAAGCAAAAAGAAGGCCGGCGGCGCGGGCCAGAACATGACGCATCTGGAACCGGCGGAAAACTGGGGATAGGGCCCACCCAACCCTCGCGTTGCCCAGTCCCGACCTTCGTCGGGACGACCGATAGTAGCCAGTTTAGGGGGAAACGTGCAAATAGCTAAGCATTCAAAAACAGTTGTGGGCGGCTGGCTCTCCTGATAAAGTTTGAGGGCTACGACCCCCTTGAAAAATCTGTGCCCGCTACAGGAGCATAACCATGTCGCGATTGATCCGCTTGATAGGCAGTTTATTTATGCTGGCCGCGGTTTGCGCCGCCCAGACTTCCGGCAAGAAGCGCGTTGCCGTGCTTGACTTTGATTACGGCACCGTCCAGTCGTATGTGTCGTCGATTTATGGCACTAATCAGGATGTGGGTAAAGGCATCACGGACATGCTCGTCGAAAAGCTGGTGAAGGACGGGAAGTATTCGGTGATCGAACGCAAGGCGCTGGACAAGATACTGGCGGAACAGAATTTTTCCAACAGTGACCGCGCCAATCCCGCCACGGCGGCCAAGATTGGGCAGATACTGGGCGTGGACGCAATCATTATGGGGTCCATTACCAAGTTTGGCCGGGACGACAAAAGCAAGTCGTTTGGCGGGCTGGGCGTTGGCCCGCGCGCATTTGGGATTGGCGGCATAAAGAAATCCGAGGCAAAAGCTGTTTGCGCGATTAGCGCCCGCCTGGTGGACACGACAACCGGAGAGATACTCGCCGCTGTTACTGGCGAGGGAGAAAGCAAGCGTTCCGGCACAAGTTTGATTGGCGGAGGCGGCGGTGGCGGCGGCGCGGGCATCGGCGGTTTTGATACTCATGCATCCAACTTTGGCCAGACCCTGCTGGGCGAGGCAGTAACGCAAGCCGTGGGGGAAGTGGGAACACAACTGGACACTTCCGCGGCGAACCTGCCCACGCGCAAGGTCGAAGTTTCCGGCGTGGTGGCGGACGTGAGCGGCAATACGCTGATTATTAATGTGGGCAGCAAAACGGGATTGAAGGTCGGCGACAAACTTGAAATCAGCCATGCCGGCCGCCAGATCAAAGACCCCGCCACCGGCAAAGTGCTGAAGACCATCACCACAAAAATTGGCGAAGCTACGGTGACTGAGATCGATGCTGACTCAGCCACGCTGAATTTCAATGGCACCGCAGCAGCAAAAGTTGGCGACGTGGCGAAGACGCCGCAATCGAATTAGTCTAGAAGCTTGAGAATTTTGGCCTACTCCGCGTTTGTTGGGGGCCTTTTTCTTTGTTTCTGATGTTCCAGCCCATCCAATACCTACACGTCATGGAGAACCTGGGCCGTGGATTCGCACATGATCCATGCGGCATATACGTTTCCGTTTAGATTCGAGCGGCAACCAAAAATACGAGTGGCGAATATAAGCCGAATCTGATAGCCTAAGCCACG
>DATBCN010000534.1:0-3077 GCA_036270475.1 Candidatus Angelobacter sp.
AGCGGACCGCAAACGCATTGAAGCGCAAGGCATTCACGACTTCCAGCAGATCGTGGCCCAGGGCATCAGCGCGCAATTGCTGCAATGGAAAGGGATTGAAGCCACGGAGAATCTGGCAAAGAGTCCAAACGCAAAGATTATAGTAATTGGCAATGCCAAGAACGGATTACCGCTGATTATGGGCCAATAGGCCAGGGCCGCCAGCGGGCGTTTCCGCAGCTTAAGCTCGATGGCCGGCTTCAGCGCATACTATTTCAACGCAAACATGGCGTTCACATGGGCGTTGATGGTTACGGTTTGCGGCGTAAAGTCAGCTATGGGCGCAGGGGTTGCCGCGGCAGTGGCTGACCGCGCCATGGCCATTGGCTGTGCATACACTGGCACGATGTTGGTTTGGTTGACGTCCACTGACGCGTAGATCATATCTCCAAGAGACCGTCCACCAGCCACGGCGACTGCATTGGCCTGGTTGCGTGCTTTCTTGAGCGCATCTTCTGATGCTTTGGCTTTGGCCTGCTCAATGTCTTCCAACGTGTAATTCACTGACTGGTTCTGGGTGTCTTCAATGTCAGCCAACTGTTCAGTAATTGGACCAATTTTGGTGAAGTCACGCAGCTTCAGGGTGACATCCGTGGTCACGCGATAGCCGATAACTTTGCGCTTGGGATTTTTCCAGTCATACATAGGCTGCATCTGGTAGGAACTGAACTGGGCGCTCTTCACGTCAATACTATTGTTCTTTAAAACCTGGCGCACACGGTCGACCGCCGCCGCAACGTGGTCATAGGCCGCGCGCGACGTATCCTGTTGCGAAGCCATGTCCATGCGGATGACGGCGGTGTCTGGCGCGGATTCAAATTTTCCGTCGGCCCCGGCATAGATGGTGTTGATCTGGATTACGGCTGGAGCGGACGCCTGTGCCGAACTGATGCCGGTAAACGCCAGGAGCATCAGGAGCGAACAACCTAATATTCTCTTCACAATTTTTCTCACTCGTGAAAATATTAACACCCCGCCCTGCTCAGAGTTGCCGACCCATTTTGGGGCCGGTTCCCCGCTATTGACGTTCCGGCGGGCTGAATTTAGGCTTACCATGCAGCTACCAAGCGGAGGAAAAGAACCGATGCGTCGAAGAACCGCTGTCCTTTTGGCATCCATGATTATGCTGACTGTGCTCCAAGTGGGCCTTTCACAGGCACAAAACGAGAAAAAGGAAACTCCACCGGCACCTCCTGATCCGAAGGTCAAAGTGGGGGACACCTTTCCTGATTTCACTTTGATCGATCAAAACCGCAACAAGATTTCGTTGCATGATTTCAAGGGCAAAAAGAACGTTGCAGTCGCTTTCGTGGTTTTCGCCTTTACCGGTGGTTGAACAACGGAAATGCAGAACTTCCAGAAGAACCTGCAAAAACTGGAAGCTGCAGACACCCAGGTCCTGGGTGTTAGCATGGACAGCCCCTTCAGCAACGCCGCGTGGGCGGAAAAAGAAGGATTCAAATTCCCTATCCTGAGTGATTGGGGTGGTGACTTTACCAAACAGCTTGGCATCTACAGTACGCAATATCACGCGGCCCGCCGCGTCACCTTCCTGATCGATAAAGAAGGCAAAGTGGTTGAGATGCAGATGGACCGTGAGGCCGTCGATCCTACCGCAGTAGTCGCTTCATGTGAACGCAGGAAGCTCAAGAGCTAAATGCCGGCAACGGTTCAAGCGGAAGCCCGCCAGGGAATTTCATCCCGGCGGGCGCTTTTTTTGCTTTCCCTGGCCATGTTGCTCGCCATGTCACTGTGGTTTACCGGGACGGCGGTGATTCCACAAATTACAACTCTGTGGCATTCCGGGTTGGCCCTGGGATCATGGCTTACCATCGCCGTGCAGATTGGGTTTTCCGTGGGCGCCATCACGTTTGCTCTGTTCAACATTCCTGACGTATTCAGCCCGATCAAAGTTCTGGTTGTTTCCGCGATTGCCGCAGCCGCGGCGAACGCTGCTTTTGCATATGCGGCGGATTCCCCTTTGCCGGCAATCCTGCTGCGCGGAACGACAGGGTTTTTTCTGGCCGGTGTTTATCCCGTTGGCATGAAGATTATTGCCGGCTGGTTCCAGCGCGACCGCGGACTGGCACTGGGAATCATGATTGGCGCGCTTACGGTAGGATCGGCGGCGCCGCACGCGGCAAATGCGATTGGCGGCATCCCGTGGCGCGGCGTGGTTTTACTGGGCAGTGTGCAGGCATTGCTTGGCGCATTGGTTGTGGGCCTGTGGGTGCGTGAAGGCCCGTATGCCATGCCGCAATCACGGTTTGATCCGGCGCAGATACTTGAAATCGTCCGCAACAAGGCCCTGCGGCTGGCCAATCTTGGCTATCTGGGCCACATGTGGGAACTTTACAGCATGTGGGGATGGATTGCCGTAATCTTCTCGGTTTCAGCCGGATGGTCGCGCAATATGTATGAAGCCGTGGCGGCGCTGGCCATTGCGATTGGGGCGATTGGCTGCATCTGGGCCGGAGCAGCCAGTGACCGTCTGCAGGACAAAACTGCGGATGTCCGGGTGGCCCAACGGGCACGGGTCACGATCATCGCCATGGCCATCAGTTCAGTTTGCTGCGTGCTGGCGGCGTTGGTGCTACATCGTCCGGCGCTGTTGATTCCACTGTCAATGATCTGGGGAATCGCGGTGATTGCGGACTCCGCGCAATTCTCCACCATCATCAGCGAGGTCTCAGACAAGAATTATGTTGGGACAGCGCTTACGTGCCAGGTTGCCCTGGGATTCCTGTTGACTGCCGGGGTCATCCGGTTGATGGCGGCAATTGCTTCCCATTATGGATGGAATTGGGCGCTGGCGAGCATGGCTTTGGGGCCTCTGCTTGGCATCTGGGCCATGAGCAGGCTGCTTCCCCGAATGGGACCAGCTACGCCCGCCGGATAAGCGCGTGCTGTTGGCCCCATCTTTAAAATTGGGGAAACAAGGTTTGCGAAACAAGGATTTACAGAAACCAGCCGGATTGGAAAAAAAGACGACATTTCTCCAAAAGCAGGGTTAGAATCCGCAGAGCACTTCCCTTCGG
>DATBCN010000535.1:0-12393 GCA_036270475.1 Candidatus Angelobacter sp.
GGGCACCAGGTTGCGCAGATTGAATATCCCGGTCTTCCCCGCGAGCACGTGATGGAGATGGTCCACAAGTTTTATGACGAATATTATTTCCGTCCCAAGGCCGTCTTCCGCATTGTGCGTAAGGCCGTGTTTAACGGAGAAGAGCGCAAGCGGCTGTATAAGGAAGCGAAATCATTCATGAAGCTGCGCGCCGCGCGCAACAAAGCCACCAAGGACATGGTGGCGGCAAAACAGGTCGCCAGCGATAAACAGCGCCGGGCTGAGGTCGCCGGAGACTAGGCCCCGTCCGCCAGGGGGACACCGATGATGGAACAGGAAAAAGCCGGCAAGGCCCGCATGATTGGCTACGGCATTGGACTGGCCGCTTTTATCGCGGCTGTGGTGTGGAAGTTCCTGGCGGGATAAATCCAGATGGAAAAACGTTGACGGGAAGACGTTCAATGAAATCCAGAACATCCGCTACGGCGCGGACGGGCGGGCGCTGGAAGTGAAGCTCAAGAAGATTTTTATCTATCTGGCAATCGCCTGCTGCAACGGCACGGGCGACGTGCTGCTGAAACGCGGCATGGACGACCTGGGCGAAATCCACCTCAGCAATCTCACGCACATCTTCAGCGCGTTTGTGAATCCGTGGATCGTCGTCGGCATTTTGTTTCTTGCCGGATTTTTCTATTCTTACCTGACGGCGCTCTCCTGGGCCGATCTCACCTATGTTCTGCCTGCCACTGCGTTCGGCTATGTGGTTACGGCATTTCTTTCGCGGTTTTTTCTGCATGAAGCTGTGAGCCCGTGGCGATGGGCGGGCGTCCTGCTGATTACCTGCGGCGTGGGACTTGTCGCGCGCGGGCCGTCACTCACGGAAAGGCGCGACAAAAAAGATCTGGCCGTGGCGGCGGCCGCGCCCAAGGAGCAGCATGAGCTCGCTTAAACTGTGGACCGCCATCGGAATGTTGGTCATGGCTTCCAGCGCGGGAGACGTGATGCTCTCCGCGGCGATGAAGCGGATTGGCGACCTGGAGGAAATTCGCGCGCAGAAAGGCCTGCTGGCCGTGATCGGCCACGTAGTCCGCGAAAAACTATTTCTGTTCGGACTGTGCTGCCTGATCTTCAGCTTCTTCTGCCTGCTCACGGCGCTCTCCTGGGGAGATGCAAGCCTGGTGGCGCCGGCATCAGCGTCACTCACTTATATCTGCTCGGCGATTCTGGCAAAATTCATTTTGCATGAGAATGTTGACCGCCGCCGCTGGCTCTCCGCCGCGCTGGTCTGCATCGGCGTGATATTGCTGGTAAAGTAGCCTTCGCGACCTGGTTTCCAATACACAAAAAAAGCTAATCGCCCGGAAGCGTCGCAAATCCCGCGCCTGGATATCAGTCCGGCCGCAGGCCGTTTGCTTGTGAATAACAGCCCCAATTTTGGCGGGACTTTTATATGGTCTTCACGCACCGTTAACCAAGCAAAGCTCTACTTCTTTTCGTAACGAAATCCGTTCAGGAGTGACAAAATGCGATTGAAGTTCCGCTTTGCGGCAGCCGGTTTCTGCTTTGCTATTCTTAGTGTTGTCCCAGGCCTTGCGCAGGACCAGACGGCCCCCGGCGCAGGGAACCAGAACGCCATCAATCTCAGCAAGAAATCCCCGTTGGTGCAGTCGGCCTTCAGGTTTCTGACCAGCCAGGCGGGAAGGCTCAATGATTCGCAACTTCGGCGGGAAACGCTGGACGCCATCACCAACCCGGAAACGTGCGTTCAACACCGCGCCAATCTCACTGACGCCGACAAGAACAATATCCTGCTGGCCCTGATCAAAGCCGGACTGGTGAATGTGAATGACGGCGCCAGCTTTCCCGGCGGCATAAAAGCCGGGGTCTTTCCTCCGGTGCTGGCGGATGGAAGCAGTTGTCCGCATTTGCCGCAGATGTTTTTCTCGGCCCCCGGCAGCGCTTTTCATGGCCATCACTCGTATCCCGGCGGATTGCCGGTGCATGAATCGAACAATGACGTGGCCGACGTCAACCTGGCGCACGAATACCGCAAAGTTTATGGAAACGGCAATGATGCATTTCCCACCGTCAGCAGAGAGCCTTTTGAGGATGCGCTGGAAGACAATCGCTCGGCGATCTTTATCAGCCAGGACATTATTGTGGGCGCGCCCATCTGGCACGACTGGGCAAAATCCATTGTTTTTCAATGGAACGCTGACGGATCTGAATTTCAGGAATTTAACTTCGGCGGCTCCGGCGTGAATGACAACAATGGAACGGCGGGGGATTCGCGCACCGGCGGGCATCACATTATGTCCGTTGCTGAAGCCATGAAGCGGGGACTCAGCCCGGCATTTGTTATCACGCAGGCTTCCGCGCATTCCAATCCGACCAGCGGCAATGAATATAAAGTCGTGAACTGGTTGCGCGCCGCGGCGATTCTCTCCAGGATTGATCCTGTTGCCGCGGGCTACCTGACCGTGGACAGCCACGGAAACTTCCGCCTGCCGGCGCTGCGCCAACTGGGCAGCATCAATCTGCTCAACGCCACGCCTTCACAAACCAATCTTCTGGCCGAATACACTTTGCATAACCTTTCCGACGCCGATTTTACGTATTCCGGTCCCGCCGTTGGGACGGTAGAAGTGATTCTGCAACAACTGGCGCCGGGTTTCGGCTTCAATCCATTGGACGCAAGCAACTACAACAACAAATTCCGCAATCCGGTGCTCAGCTTTAATTCAGCGGAACGCCTTCTGGTTCTTTATTCACAAAAAGGCCTGGAAGGCGTGAGAGGTGAGTTGCAAAAACTTCGCAACAGCGGCGTAATTTAACTCATTTGCGTTACATGCTGCGATTCAGCCCAGAGGGCCCGGCGAGCAACCGGGCCCTGGGCGCGTTCCTTGGACATCTGCATGGCATCTTGCACGATCATTACGGCTCTGCTGCGCACCAGTAAAATAGTGAATGAAGTATTTGAAGAGATTGCTCTGGCAAATCCAGCGTTGCGCGGCACCAAATGTTGGTACTGCTAGAATCGTGACGCGCAGACTGCGCGAGGCCCATCAATGATCTATCTCATGAAGCAAAAGCTCTTCTCCTGGGGCGACGATTTCACCATCAAGGACGAGAACGGTCAGGACCGCTTCTTTGTCGACGGCAAGGCATTCAGCCTGGGCAATCAACTTTCATTTCAGGATATGGCCGGAAACGAACTGGCTTTCATCCGGCAGAAGCTGTTGAGCTGGGGGCCGACCTATGAAATTTCCAAGGGCGATCAACTGCTGGCCGTTGTACACAAAGAGCTGTTCACATTCTTCAAATGCACCTTCACGGTGGATGTCCCCGGCCCGGACGACATGGTAGCCGAAGGCGATTTCATGGACCATCAATATGTGTTCACGCGCAGCGGCGGGCCGGTGGCTGAAGTATCAAAGCAGTGGTTCGCGTGTGGCGATACCTACGGAGTGCAAATCGCCGAAGGCCAGGACGATGTTCTGGTATTGGCCAGCACCGTGGTGATTGACATGGTGTGCCATGGGGATAGTAAGAAATAGCGGTTGTTGGGACTTGTGCTACGGGCTCCTCGCCAGCGATCAACGGCGCCGCAATCTCCTGATAGCCGTCAAGCCCACGGCGCGCCTTATTCGTGCCCATAAACAAGGGCCTGCTATGCCCAGAACTTGACTCCACCATCAGCAGCCTGCACGCCGGCCTGGAACTGGGAATACTGTCTCCGCAACTCTTCACCATGATGGTCATCATGGCCCTGGCCACAACCTTGATGACTGCGCCAGTGCTGCGAAGAATGAAAATCACGACAGGACAGCCTGTTCGTCCGGCAGCACAGGCAGCGCATTGATCCCGTTGGTGCCGGGATATTGCATCGGCAATTCATTCTGGCCTGGATTTCAGCCCGCTCGTTCGTGATCAGCACGGCCCTGGCTACCTTCGTCCTTTCGGCATGGGCGGCCAGTCTTTGGGACTGCCCTGAAAGAGCGCCTTTGCCATTTCGTGCCGCGCGGGACCATTGCCATCCGCCACGGCAATGCGCGCGGGATACTCCGCCGATCCTGACCACATGGAGACGCCCGCATACGCGCCGTCTCTGCGCAGAATGTAATAGTGCATGCTCACGTAAATCAGCTTGGACATATCATTGTTGTAGTTGCGCGCGATCCGCTTGAGAACATCCATGCCGGCTTCTTCCGGCGACATGCCGCGGCGCATGTTCTCCACAATCGTGTGCCCGCCGCAGACCTTGATATTTTCTTCTCCGCTGCCGGTCGCTCCGGCTGCGCCTATGTCCTGATCGCAGTAGCAGCCCGCGCCGATAATCGGCGAATCACCACACCGCCCGGCAAGCTTCCAGGCAAGGCCGCTCGTCGTGGTCACGCTGGACATTTCGCCTTTTTCGCTCAGCGCCGAGCAGTTGATTGTCCCTGTAGGCGGATCAAGCACTTTCTGGATCGCATCCAGGCGGCGGGATTCCGGAATTCCGATCTCCGCCGCCAGAGCATAAAGCCGCTGGATCGGCTGCGCCTGATCTTCTATGGAACGGTATTCCAGTGAGCTTGTTTCCAGCCCCGCCGGAAATTTAAAGTTAGGATCAGCCAGCCCCGGCCCCCACCAGTCGCGATCCGAGTGATATTCCTTCCATAGCTGCCATATCTTGCGTGAATGTTCCGTCAGCAGGTTCTCTTTGGGAAAGCCCATCAACTCGGCAAATCGCGTTGCACCCTGGCCCACCAGCATTACGTGGCCAGTATGCTCCATCACGGTGCGCGCCAGAGCAGCAACGTTCTTGATGTCACGCACTGCGCCTACCGATCCGGCACGGCGTGAAGGGCCATGCATACAGCACGAATCCAGTTCCACCACGCAATCCTCATTAGGCAGGCCGCCAAGACCAACGCTGTCATCCTCGGGATCGTTTTCCGGGCCAGACACGGTTGTGATGGCGGCCTCCAGCGTGTCCGCTCCGGCCGCCAGCTTCTTATAGCCCGCATCAAGGTGGTTTCCGCGCGGCGTAATGCCGTTCGCCGACGAAATCATGATGTTTTTAGCCGGAGAAGTGCGTGGAACTTTCAGGTTTTGCTGCGCATTCTGGGCGGCGTCTCCGCTTTTTGACGCCTGGCCTGCCGCCAGCGTGGCCGAGGTAACGGCAAGTCCGGAAAGAAAATCTCTGCGCTTCATGGGGGCCTCACTTTCAATGTTTAACGAAACGCAGAAGGATATCATCTTTTCTGGACTTGCGAATTTTCAGCTTGCGAAGCTGGGTTTTTCTAAATCCTCGAAGTGAAGCGAGAGGTCCCTATAACAACTAACGTTCTCTCCGGAAGCCGATCTACCTTGTTGCGATAGGGATTCCTCGCTTCGCTCGGAACCACGGGAAAGACCCGCTTAACCGCTTTTCACACCGCCATCTTCTTCCCTTCCGTGTTCTGGTCGGCACGGAACCTAAGCAGAGCTGCGACGTGTCCGGCTTTTTCCATATCAGGCTCACCGTCTACGAACCGGATCTCGGCACCGTTGCGCAGCGCCATGTCGACCAATGCGTCTGATACGTCTTTGAGTTCGCGCGTGTCATGGCCGCAGACGGCGCAATTTTTTACCATGCGCGTATCCAGATGGCGGCAGTTTGGGCATTCCACGGCTTCCGCCTTGAAGTCGCGCATGAGCAAAAGCGTTTGCACTTCCTGGCGTTCCAACGCATTCAGCACATGGCGCAGGCCAATCGCGCCCCGCGCATTGCGTTGCGCTTCACCCATGACCTCGCGCACCAACTCCATCTGATCGGTAAGCATTTGTTCGGTAAGGATGCGGTTGGCATGCTGGCGAACTTCTTCTGCAGTTGCCGAGGAAACATCCACCGGGAACCTTCCCCGCAGCTTCTGCTTCAGTGCCGTGCCCAGGTGTGGTTCGATCTCTGGCCAGGAATCTTCCTGGCATCCGATCAACAGCGCGTCAAACTTTTCCTTGTGCGCGAGCAGAAGCAGCGATTCGGCAAACATCTTGAAGTGCTGCATCACCGTGTTCTCGACGTGGCGCTCGCGATGCCCGGCTTCATATCCCTGGAACCCATCACTGCGCGGCACATGCGGCGACGGGCCAAATTCCAGATCAGGCTTCTGCGTGATTTCGCGTTCATGCAATTCAAAGATGCGCGCCTTCTTGCGGTTCACCAGAGCAATGCATGTGCTTGGCAGCCCTGAATTCGCATCCACCAGCGGGCGCAGGTGGAAACGCGAATTTACCGTGATCTGCGATTGCTCCGGGCGGGGCGGAATATCCATCTCATGCCACACGCCCTGTTCACTGCAGGCAAAGATCGCTTTGCCCCGTGAATGGTTGCCATGCAGTCCTTCCGCAATCTGCAGGACTCTCTCCAGGTCCTGGCGCAACGCGGCATGGTTGCCGTTGCGCTCGGCCTTGCGCAGCACGTCGCGCACCAGGTCTTTTACCAGGATGGCGTCTTCACGGTGCGATTTGTTCTGCGGTGCGTGCGGTTGAAAATAAAAACTGATGGCGCACCCCGCCGGTGATGCAAACTGCGCAAGCTGGCGAATTTCTTCACGCGTAATCATGAATGGCAATTCTCCTTTATGAATGACCCGGCAACCAATCAGGCGACCCGGGAATGGTGGAGCAGGCTTTTCCTGAGCTGGTTCTGCGTGGGTAGTTTCTGCCGTATGTGCGCGCGAGCGTCATGGATCGACTGGCGCACCTGCTCCGCCGGACGGCCCGCTAGCCGCGAAATCTCGTCGACGGTGAAACCCTCAAGCGTATAGAGCACAAAAGCCTCGCGGTCCGGCGCATGGACTTCCCGCAACACCACGTCAAGCTGGGCCACCATCTCATCGCCGGCCATGATCTCTTCCGGCGTGCGCACACTCTCATCGCGGATAATGCTCTCTTCCGGCAGGCTGTCATCCGGCTGGTGGTACTGCAGCACATTCTCGTCGCTGCCGGTCACGTTTTGGGTCCCGGCGGGCGCATCAAGCGAGATGTTGGCGGTATCGGCATTGGAAAGCGTAAGGCGGCGAATGGCCTGGAGCGCCAGGCGGTGAAACCAGCTTTCCAGAGAGAGAAGTTGCGTCCTGCTTTCTTCGTGCGAAAGCGCGCTCACAATCACCTCATCGATCACCTCTTCGCGAGAGATCTGGTCTTCGCGCATCTGGTCTGCTTCCACCTGGAAGCGCAATTCCTGGTCGACGAATTCTTCCAGCTTACGCAGGTTGGCGCTCAACCATACTTCCACATCGGCCAGCACGGCGCTGTCGGTTTTTGCCGCGG
Organism: Candidatus Angelobacter sp.; assembly: GCA_036270475.1. Lineage (GTDB taxonomy): Bacteria > Acidobacteriota > Terriglobia > Terriglobales > Acidobacteriaceae > Angelobacter. The sequence goes on from DATBCN010000535.1 coordinate 7,276, forward strand.
AAACGTGCATATCGGCAGCATGAGACGCGGCACCGGATGCAGGATGCGCTTTAGTATGGGGCTTGGCCAGTCTGCTTGTTTTACTCTTCACTTTCATCGGCGCTGCGGGCACAGGCATTTCCGTGAGCCTTTCGCGGCCTTCCCGCCGCATCGCTTTCCGCGTCCAGTGGCCGCGCAGAAGGTCTTTATGTTTCGTGACCTGGGAAAGCAGATCGGCAAATGCCGACTTCACGGCGGCAAGCGCATTTTCTCCGGAGCGCTGCGCCGCCATCTGCCCCGAAGGCAGGCGCAGGTTCAGTGACGCACAGGCACTGTGTGTGTTTTCCTGCTCCACGCTGGCGTGGAGATGCACCAGCTCAGGCTTAAAGACCTGCAGGCGGCGCTCAAGTTTTTGCAGTTGATGCTGGAATTCGCGTTCGACATCAGGCGTTTTGCCCGCTTTGTAACTCACGTGAACGTTCATGTGTGCCTCGGCTGGGAGAAGTTCCCGTACGAAGGTCCGCAGGCCCTCAATTAACGCAAATTTTACACCTGCCAGTGAGACGCAGACCAATCTTTGTGTGTTGCATAAGAAAAAGTTTTGAATGGTAAAGGTATTTCTTGCATTGCGGAATTTTTTGTGAGCGGAGTTGCCGCGGTAAAACGCGCCAATGTCACACTGCCGGTGTGGTGCAGGAAGGGGAAATTAGAGGCGGTTAATCATGGAAGCCACATAGCCAGCGCCAAAACCATTGTCAATGTTCACAACGCTCACGTTGGATGCGCAGGAGTTGAGCATGCCCAGTAGCGCGGCCAAGCCGTGGAATGACGCGCCGTAGCCCACGCTCGTAGGCACGGCGATGACCGGCACTCGCGCCAATCCACCGACAACGCTGGGCAACGCGCCCTCCATCCCCGCGCACACAATAATGACTCTGGCTTTATCGAAGACTTCCCTGCCCGCAAGCAGCCGATGGATGCCGGCCACGCCAACGTCATACAAATGCGCGACTTCATTACCCATGATTTCCGCCGTGACCAGCGCCTCTTCCGCTACCGGGATGTCACTGGTCCCAGCGGAAATAATTACGATGACGCCTTTGCCGTGCCTCGTCTCGTCCTGCGTGAGGGTGATGGCGCGGGCCAGCTCGCGATATTCCGCTTTGCGAACAATCTTTTTCACCGCGCGAAAATGTTCTGTCGTGGCTTTGGTGGCGAGCACGTTGCCGCCCTGCGCCGCCATGATCTTAAAAATTTTTGCCACTTGAGCAGGAGTTTTGCCCTGGGCAAAAATTACTTCCGGCATCCCCGACCGCACACGCCGGTGATGATCGACCTTGGCGAAGCCCAGGTCTTCAAAGGGCATGTGCCGCAGGCGGGCCACGGCGTCATCAGGAGAAACAGTACCGCTGCGGACTTGCTGCAGCAATTTGCGGAGCGATGAGGCGTCCATGGTGGGATTTGATAATCGTTTGATTTGGTAAATTAGTAAAAGCCAATCCTAAATTACTCATTTACCAAATGACTAATTTACCCACTCTCAGTTAAACAGTTTCCCCTGCGCCGGGTTCACCCTGCTGGCGAGTTCAAAATACGTCTTCCTGGCCGCGCCGGGCAAATGGGTCTTACGGAAGAAGAGCGCCCGCAGATAGCGCTTGCTGAGTGCGCCTGAGAGATAGGCTTCATGCATTTCCGCCCCCAGCATCGCGCCCAGATGGCGCACCAGAAACTCGCGCTTTTTTCCCGTGGAAGCAATGCCGGTGGCAAGCGCGCGCGGCAATTCAGCGCGCAGGCGCGCATGCCCTTCTGATTCTTTGTGCAGGACCAGGAATTCAACCATCTCGCGATGTTCGCGATTGGTGAATGTGGTATGGGCGCCAGCGGCAGCCCGCGGCTGGCTGCTGAGGACCTGAAAGTCGTGATGACGAAGCACCGGGTAGTGCGGCAACAAGACCCGCGCGCCAAAAGTCGTAAAGGCCCGGTCAACCACATCAAAGTAAAAATGGTCTTGCTGTGAACTGCCTTTCCACGGCCCGTTGGAGCAGGCCACGCCGCGGCATTCATTCTGCACAAACCGAACCGCCTCTTCCGCCGCGTTCGAGAGCTGAAACCGCTGGATGAGCAGCAGATTGTGTTTGGGCGAATAGACGCAGCCCTGTTGGCGCAACTTTTCCAGGACAGGCCGCCGGTCTGGCGCGGAAATTCGCTTTTGCGACAGCAGTTTTTCAAAATCCCTGGCGCCTTGCCGAAGATAAACCTCAGGATAATCTTCAATCAAGGCGCTGGAATGGCCGCCCGTCGCGGGCGAATATTGTTCGAGTCCCATGGAACGCAGAAAAGTGTCCACCAGGTTGTAAAACGTAGGCGCAAGATCGGGCTGGCCGGGTTGCGTCCGCCATTTGCCGATGTATATGCGGTAGCTTTCGTATTTTTCCAGCGGCGTGGCGTTGAAGACGCAAAGCACGTCCTCTGTAAGCTGCACTCCATGAATGTTGTCGCTCAGTTCGCCCGCCGCCTTCCAGTAGAGTTCGTCCAGGTTTTGCAGCACGGTAAGCACGCGATCGCGCGGACGCAACAGGCGCAACCACTGCGGCAGATGGTTGGGCGCAAGGTGGGCCTCGCCAAAAAGCGTGAGCACACGCGCCTCAGGATGCGCGCGGCGTATCTGCGCGATCTGCGCCGCGGCATGGCGGTCGCGCACGGCGATCTTGCGCATGTTGCCGCGCGGCTTCAGATCAATGCCATAAATTGGACATCCATATTTGCGGGCCTGACGCAGCAAATGGGCAAACGGCTCCCAGTCATAGCCCCATTCGTCGTCATAGCGGATACCGGCGCGCAGATCATCTTCACTGATTTCACCGCGCAGCCATTCGTCCAGCACAAATTGGTCGCGGCTAAAGGCCATCTCCAGCGCCAGAACCACGGGACGGCCATCCTGTACAAGCTGGCCGATGAGAGAAGCAGCGAAATCCTGCGAAGCAGCCAGAGCATGGTAGTCGCCCACCAGGACAACGTCCGCGGCGGCGTATTGCCGCCGAAGTTCCGTATCTGTCATGGCGCGGTGGTAATCGCGGAAAGCTTCACTGAAATCGCGTATATATTTGAGGCGGCCGTGGGGATCGGTGGCGCTGATCTCGCGCTTCACCTGCAGCAGGGCAAGCTGCTGCGCCGCTGTACGCCGCCGTGCGCGAGTTGAAAAATTGCTACCCATTTTGAAGAAGCCTGGCTCACTTGACTTGGCGCAGGCGCCTCCCTATGCTCAGTTGCTGTTAGTCTGTAATCCAGACCTTACACCCTTAGATGCCAAATCCGTTACATTCGACAGCCCATGTACTCACGGTGGCCGCCACGGGAGCGAGCGGCGCGCTGTTTACCCGCGCACTTTTGCAGGCAACCGAACGCGATGACCGCATCAATACAGTCAACTTTATTGCGTCAGACAACGCCCTGCGCGTTTTTGCCGAGGAACTGGACATCAAAGGCCGCAATAACCTTATTCAGCAGCTCATCGGCACAGAGTCAAAAAAAATTAGGGCGCAGAATAATGACGATATCGGGGGTAACGTGGCCAGCGGCTCCTACCCGACGCACGCCATGATCGTGATTCCCTGCAGCATGGGAACTCTGGCCAGAGTTGCTCACGGACTGGCAGGCAACTTAATCGACCGCGCCGCCGATGTTTGCCTTAAAGAAAAGCGTCCACTGGTGCTCTGCACCCGCGAGACGCCTCTGAACCGCGTACACATCCGCAACATGGACTGGGCGGCAGAGGCCGGCGCTACGATTTATCCGCTGAGCCCCACGTTTTATAACCAGCCGAAAAGCTTTGAAGAGATGGCGCACCAGTTCGCCTGCCGCGTATTGCAGTTTGTGGGATTGGAGCAGAAGGACGCTTACCGCTGGGGCGGTGAAAATCCACCACGGAGACGCGGAGGCATGGAGAAGAGCAAATGAGCCGCGAATTTACGCGAATTCAGGCGATGCTTCAGAACAGCGGGATTCGTGTTTATTCGCGTTGATTCGCGGCCAGGAAAGCTTTTCTAATTACCTCAACCGCAGGCTGTTCCAGCTTGAACTGCGCCAGTTCGCTCTGGCTGGCCCAGCGCACGTCCGCGGCATCGCCACCGGCGCGCAGCTCGCCAGCTTCCACGGTGCATAGAAAGTCGATCAGCACGTAGTGGTACTGCGGCGCATCATTCCGTCCGGGAATGATCCGATCCAGGACTTCCAGAACCTCGCCGGCGTTTACCGTCAAGCCGGTTTCTTCACGGGCTTCACGCTCAACAGCGGCGCGCAGCGTCTCTCCCAGTTCCACCACGCCTCCGGGTAGCGACCACTCTCCCAGCAGCGGCGGACTGCCGCGCTTTACCAGCAACACGCGTTCCTGATGAAGAATCACCGCACCTACGCCGACGATGGGCCGGTCAGGATATTCGCGGGAAGCGGCGCTCATGGCGTTATGTTCATTGGCGCTGGGATCTTTCCGTTGAGGTCATGAAGGTTGCGATCATGGCAGCGAGAAGAACGATCGTGGCAGGAGATCAACGAACTTCCAGTCTTTGGCGCTGACCACGACAAAGTTCAACCGGTCATTTCTTCGCACGGCGGGGCCGCCGTTGCGCGGCTCAATTTCCATTTCAGCGTCCACGGAGACTGTGATCTTTTCTGCTTCCGTTGCAACCTCAATCAGGTTCATGTGTACGCGGATGGATTCGGTCTGGGAAAAGAAAGACTCAATCTGATGCCGGAAGAGCGTGCCGTCCTTCATCTTGCCCAGATCAAACAGGGCGAGAAGTTGCTTCTGGCTATGGCCTTGCAACGCTTCGCTGAGTTGCAGAAGCATGCGCGAAGCAGCCCGGTCATCGAAGGCGTTCTGTTGTGATGGATTCTGCGCTGGCGTCTGCGCCGACAGATGCGCAGCGCAGAGCAGCAAAACAGGCAGCAAAATGGCTTTCACCCGAACGGCCTTCGTTGGCAGGACATTTGTGCGCCTATGCACGCTCGCCGCCTTCAGGGCCATAAAACATCACCCATACCAGCAGGTCTTCCGTGAAGTCCTCAAAGCGATGGGCCTCGCCCGCGGCGGCAAAGAGCGCGTCACCGGGGCCGAACTGCACACGCTTGCCCTCTACCAGA
>DATBCN010000536.1:0-2516 GCA_036270475.1 Candidatus Angelobacter sp.
CCGGTCAGGTAAACGTTCATCTCATGGGAGCGCACAACATCGGTCACCAGGGCCACGGCGCGCTGCTGGTCCGGAGAAAGCCGGGTTTCCATCAGGTAAATAAAGTCAGCCATCAGGTAAGGAACACACTTTCGCCCTCCCGGATCATGCCAGGCGGGCCAACCATTTCTCGGTTTTTTGTAAGTTGCACTTTATACAAGAGTTAGACGGCTACCGTAGGGACTCGGAACAAACTCGAAACATTATCATAAAGGTTAACCTTTTGGCTACCCCTCACACTGGAAAGCTGCCGTAACGCCTTTGATGCTCCCATAATCAGTGCGAGAATCAAAGGACCATGCCTTCAACCCATAAAAAGGTCATCGTGCGCAAAATGGGCCGCGACTCCATCAGCGGCTACGTTGCGCCGGCCCATTTTGTGGTGGAAGGCAAGCTCGAACTGCTGAATCCATCGGGAAAAGTGGTCCTGATAGACCTGGCGGAGATCAAAAGCGTGGACTTTGTTCGCGACTTTAGTGACACCACAACCACTGGACGCAAGACCTTTACCACCCGCCCGCGCACTGAAGGGCTTTGGGTGCGGCTCAAGTTCATTGATAATGACGTGCTGGAAGGCCTGATGGCCAACGACCTTACCCAGCTCATTCCCGAGGGATATCTCATCACGCCGCCTGATACCCGAGGCAACACGCAAAGGGTCTTTGTCCCCCGCGCCTCCCTGATGGAATTGAATGTGCTTGCCGTGATCGGCCGCCCCGAATCACACAAGAAATCGGCGGAAGATATTCGCCAGGAAAAGTTGTTTGTCGAGCCATAACGATTTTCCTCTCACCTTTTCCGTCTTCCCGTTACAATCACGCCTTTAGGCAGGTTTTCCCTTCAGGGACCCATTGGTTATGAAGCTCAAAGAAATCGCGGACCGGCTGGGCGCCAGTCTTGGTCCGCCGGATGCGGACGTTGAAATCAGCGGAGTGGGCGCGATTGAAACCGCCGTGCCTGGCCAGATTACCTTCGCCGTTAGCTCCAAGTACGCTCCTGCCGCCAAGGCAACCAGCGCCTCCGCGGTGATTGTGGATGAAAAATTTCCCGCCCTGGATAAACCCACGCTGCGGACCAAAAACCCGCAATTGGCATACGCCCGCGCGGTGGAGCTGCTGCACCCGCAGCCACAGGAAAAACGCGGCGTCCACCCCGCTGCCGTGATTGATCCTTCAGCGCGGATCGGCGCCAACGCGTCCATTGGCGCTTGCGTGGTAATCGGCGCGGACGTAGAAATCGGCGAAGATTGCACCCTGTTGCCGCATGTGGTGATCTATCGCGGTGTAACCATCGGCAAAAACTTTTTTGCCCACGCGCATGTTTCCATCCGCGAGAATTGCGTGATCGGGAACAATGTGCTGCTGCATAACGGGGTCGTCATCGGCTCGGACGGATTCGGGTTCGCTAAAGACGACAGCGGAAGCTGGTACAAGATCCCGCAAGTTGGGCGCGTGGTGATTGAAGACAGCGTGGAGATACAGGCCAACTCCTGCATTGATCGCGCCAGCCTGGGCGAGACCCGCATTGGCCGCAATACAAAAATCGATAACCTGACTCACGTGGCCCACAACTGCGTAGTAGGAGAAAACTCCATGCTGTGCGCGCAGGTGGGCCTGGCGGGAACTACTGAGATTGGCAAAAACGTTATCCTGGCCGGACAGGTAGGCGTGGCGGGGCACTGCAAGATTGGCGACGGCGTGATTGTGACCGCGCAAAGCGGGACCCACGGCGATATTCCCGCCGGGGCCATGATTAGCGGATCACCGGCGTTTGATCACCGGCAATGGCTGCGCAGCGTGACCGCGTTTACCAAATTGCCGGAATTGGTACGGGCAGTCCGCGACACGAAACCGAAAGAGTGAGAGTGCTACTGGAGTTTTACTCAGATGTTTAGGTCAAGAAAATATCACTGATTGAATATAAGCAGCGCGCAGGCGCGACGCTAAGTTGGCCCACCTGAAGGCGAGCGCAGCGAAGCCGAAAAGGGTGGGTTAGATGGAGAGAACGCCAAGCCCTGTAGCGGGCGACAACTGGAAAGCTGTATGACGGAAGGCCGGACAGAAAAGAAACCGATTAAGGTCCTGCTGCTCGATGACCAGCATGACAACCTGATTTTGCGCTCGGCCATTCTGCGCAGCAACGGCTATGAGGCCGTCAGCTCGGCTTCAGTGGAAGAAGCCGAGACGCATCTGCATGAAATCGACATTGCCGTGCTGGACTACCATCTGGGCGCGGGCAAATTCGGCACGGAAGTAGCGCAGTCATTGCGCGACAAGCGCCCGGAAGTTCCCATCATTATTCTCTCCGCAACGCTGGAAAGAAAATTCGGCGGTGTGGAAGATATGCACCTGCTCAAAGGCTATAGCTCAGTGGACGACCTGCTTTCTGCGCTCCGCTCTTTTGAAGCCAAGCGCCGCGGCAAACCCGTCGTCGTAGATGCGCGCGACTTTTTTTACTCCCGCATCGCCATGGCCATG
>DATBCN010000537.1:0-4285 GCA_036270475.1 Candidatus Angelobacter sp.
GTCCTTGTCGGCCTGGCCATCCACGCCCACGCCTTCATTGCCGTTGGCCGCGAAAAAGTTGGTATTGACGTAGTCTTTTTTCAAGCTGGCAGTAAACACCGGCGCCTTTGCCACGGGAGCAGAAGAGGAAACCGATAATCCGGCAAGAGTCTTCATGTCGGCGGGTTCATCACGCCGTCCGCGGACTTGCAGTTCTTTGGAGAGTGCGACCCGATCGGCCAGTGACGGTGCTGCTGCCGCTGCGATTGCAGACCGGGTTTCCACGGGCTGAGCGGACGCCGATTTATTTGCGTCAGAAGAAGACGTGGCGGGCGCGGTTTCATTGGTCGGCGGGGCCGCCTTTGCTTCCGTAGCGCTTTTGGCTTCTGGAGAACCCTGAGCTTCCTTAGCATTTTGTGCCGAAGGCGCTGTATTTTTCTCCGGGAGCTGAAGCACCAAAACCGCTATGACGGCCATAGCCGCGATGGAAGCGGCGATGCCGAAGCTGGGAGTAAGCAGCCTGCGCCATCTTGAAACCGGGACAGGTTGCAGGACGGTCTGCGTTTCCAGTTCGGGCAACAGTGGTTGGCTGAGCGACACGACCTCGCGGCAAGGTTGGCACACGGAGAGGTGCGCGACCACCGATTGACGTTCGGCAGCGGGCAGGGACTGCTCCACAAACGCCGTAATGGTATCGGCGTCAGGGTGCGTCTGGGTCTCGTTTTGGGCCGCGGCAAACGTCTGCCGCAACAGTTCTGGTAATTCAGGCATTGCTAATCTGATCCCTTATCCTGTTGGAACGCAGCAGGACGATTTTCTTGCAGTTTTCTGGTCACATCCACTTGTAAATAACGCACATCCGCTTCCAGGGCCTCCTCCGCCTGTCCCCGGTTCATGCCCCTTGAAACCAGCCCGGCCATCACCTGCTTTCTCAGGGCTTTAAGCATCTTCTCCAGGCGGCGGCTGATGGTGGATTCATGCACCCCGACCATTCGGCCAATCTCAGTCAGAGTACGGTTATCCAGGTAATAGGAGGCCAAAACCAGCCGGTCTTCCACGGCAAGCTGCCCCAGCGCCTCATCCAGTGCCGCCCACAGGCGGCTATCCAGCGGGCTGGTAGGCCCGGCAGGCGCCGCAGAGAACTGTACCCCTTCTTCCGCCTGCTCTTCAAGACTTACTAGACGCTTGGTCTTGCGGTAGCGATTCACAAATTCCTGGGCCAGCACCGTCCGCAGCCAGCCTTCCAGCGATCCCCGGCCCATATAAAAATTCAGCCGGGAGACGCGACGGCCTTCCCGCTCAGACGTGCCGTAGAGATCGGCGTAGAGCGAGTCAGCAAGGTCGCGGGCGCTGGAATCTTCCTTGGTGATGCCGCGGGCAATGTCATACAGCTTTTCGCGAAAGCGGGTGAGAAAGGCCTGCCACGCGGCTTCATGTCCGGCGGCGCAGGCGCGGGCCAGGGCAAGTTCTTCTAGCTTAAGGTCGCGCCAGAATTCCAGTTTCTGCCGGGCCGTGGCCTGGGGCACATATTTGCAAGCCACCTGTTCCAGGACCACCTCAAAAGTTTGCAAGGTTAGGCCATAGCGCTCACCTCCGCTTTTCTCAAAGAGAACAATGAGAGAGAGAACGGTTCCTTCAGCCGGCCTGGGCCCAGAACTCATGGTTCGGATAGTACCAATTTTAACCGCAAGAATACTGTCATTTTACATTCTTATGATGAAAACAAGGGGCTGGGTTGTGAAAGGGAGTTGATATGAAACAGTCTTTTCTGGCTATTTTGGCGGTCCTGGTATGCGGCCTTATATTTATGGCCTCTGCCAGCGCCGGAGACCAGGGTAGTTTGCCGGCCTACACGAGTGATTACAAGATCTTAGCGCCTATTTCCCACGGGAACCTGACGATCTTTCCCGTGGTTTCCACCAGAGTCCACGACACCAGCGATTTCATCACCCTGGACGAGGGCATCCGCTCCGGAGAGGTTGTTGTTACTGAAGTTGGGAACCTGCATTCCACGATGCGCCGCCGTCCGCCTTATCAGGCGCGTCCTCAGAGCGGTGCGGAAGTGAATCGCCTGGTGCTCGTGAACAATTCCAAGCATCCGCTGATCCTGCTCGCGGGTGAAGTTGTGACCGGCGGCAAACAGGACAGGGTAGTGGGCAAAGACCGCATTGTTCCCGCTGAAAGCGATCCCGTGGACCTTTCTGTATTTTGCGTGGAGCACGGCCGCTGGACGGAAACATCGACAAAATTCGATACACATGCATCCGTTATGCTGCAGCCGAGCGTACGTATGAAAGCAATGGCTGACCAGGACCAGCAGAAGGTGTGGGATGCGGTGGGAAGGAGCAGGACGGCGATGGTTGCGGCGGTCCCGCCGGCACCCGCGGCAAGCGGGAGTTCCGGTACGCCTAACGGTAGCGGAGGCTACACTGGCTCTGGAGTTGGAAATGGTACCGGTGGAGGCAGCGGTGGGAGAGATCCCGATGTTACTGCCTCTTCTGCGTTGGTTGAATTAAACAGCGTCACCTCCTACGCCAAGGCGCGCGAGAACAAAGCTGTAAAGCAGGAAGTGGACTCAATTGTGGCGCCGATGCAGAAATCGTATGAAAGCGTGATCAAACAGTTGCGGAACCAGAACGCGGTTGGCGTCGTAGTAGCAGTGAAAGGGCGGATTGTGTGGGCAGACATGTTTGCCAGCGGTGCGCTATTGGGAAAATACTGGCCAAAACTGCTTGATTCGTACGCCACGGAATCGCTGACCGCATCTGGCGCGCGTTCCGAAACAGGCATCAAGGAAGCATGGGCATTCCTGGAAAACTGGCAGGCGCGGCATGAAGTGGTGGACAGCGAGCCGGGCCTGTATCGCCAGCGCGAGTTGATTGGCGATAAATTCAGGGCGTTTCAGTTAACGTCATTGCTGGCCAAAGAGGCGTTTGACGTGCATTTGAGCAAGATGGCGGATTAAGGGTTGCACAGGCGGCAGGGAAAGTTACATTAGGAAAGATCAAGAAGAGTGTCGTTTCGGGTCTGCAAAACGGTGCAGACCCGAATTACTTTCGTCCTGTTACCAATGATTGAGAGAAAATAAATTTTCCTGCAACAAAGCCGATGGTATACGTGTCTAATAGAGTAAGCAGGTGTAAGGGTCGGAGGTGACCTATGGGAGAGAAATTCTCGGTATCTGAAGTAGCAGCGCTTCGGAATGAACTCCTGCAGGGTGGGCTTGATTCATTCCAGACAGCAGAACTCTTAAAAATGTTTTTAGCCGGGCGCGGGTATGGCGTATCACCGGAGTCGGCGCTGGACGCGGCAGGCCGAATTGAGAGTGCAAATTGCAACGTGGAATCCCTGCACAAAGAGCTTGAGAGTTTGGCACTAGTGATGTAACCGCATCATTTACGCTAAAGGAGCCGGGCCAACCAGCCCGGTTTTTTTTATAGCATTCAGCAATCAGCGTTCAGCACTCCGCCAAAAACCGCAGATCTTCGCCGACTCATGAATGTCGTTCGACATCGACTTTTCTGATCAAGCCTGCAAGCATTTTCTTGACTTCAATAACTCGCAACTCAATTTGGCTGTGATTCTCATGGTTCAGAAAACGAATCACAATTCTGGATTTTGCTAATTGCTGACTGCTGAATGCTTATTCGTAATGCAGCGCTTCCACGGGGTCCAGTTGTGCCGCGCGCGTTGCCGGCAGTGTGCCAAAGATCACGCCTACCAGCACGGCAACCAGGATGGCGATAATCGCCGAAAGTCCAGAGATGGGGATTCTGTACTCGGTCAGGAAGCGGACGGAGAAAGGCAGCGCCAGGCCAAGAATCGTGCCCACAATTCCACCCGCCAAAGAGATGAGAACTGCTTCAGTCAAAAATTGCAGGCGAATTTCCCGGCTGGTGGCCCCGATCGCTTTGCGTATGCCTATTTCCCGAATGCGCGTGCGCACATTGGCCAGCATGATGTTCATGATTCCAACGCCGCTCACGATCAGCACCAGCAGCGAAATTCCCAGGAGCATCAGCGTGAGCCCATTGGCCGCCCGTGCCGCCACCTGAAGCAATTGTGTGAGATTTTCCACCCGGTAAACTGACGCTGGCCGGTGCCGTGACTGCAATACCTTCTGAATCATCTCGGTGGCGCGCGGGACGTCACCGGCATCCGAGACGGAAAAAAAGACCTGCTTCACCGCATCCGTGCCAATAAAATAACGGCTCACGCTGTAAGGGATAAGGATTGTGTCACCGGCAATCTCTGACTGGCCAAATGTTTCCACGCGTTCGCGGAAGGTCCCAATCACTACAAAAGG
>DATBCN010000538.1:0-6178 GCA_036270475.1 Candidatus Angelobacter sp.
GTAGTCGTAATGTTCAGGACCGTGGCTTTGCGCCCTTCCTTCAGCCATCGCTTGCCGCAGGCCATGGTGGTATGGAGCGTGCCCATCAGCACAATTCCAATGACGGCCTCAAATGCGCCGATCGAAAGCTCTTCCGTGCGACAGAGGAAATTACCCGCTGCGTTGTTCACCAGCACATCAATCGGCCCGTCTTGCCAGAACTTTTCGATCATGGCTTCCACGAGTTCATTTTTGCGGACATCGCAGGGAAACGTCGTGACCTTGCCGCCAGTGGCTTTGCGCATTTCGTCAGCAGCTTCCGCCAGGACTTCTTCGCGGCGTCCACAGATGCAAAGCGAAGCTCCCAATTCCAGAAAGCGCTTTCCCATGCTCTTGCCCAGACCGGTTGCTCCGCCGGTAACAAGGATTTTTTTGCCTGCCAGTAAATTCGTTTGGTACACGGTACCGTCCTTCTCGCATCTTCAAGAGTATGACGAAACATCCTACACGGCGAATGGCTCGCCGGGCCAGTTACAGGGTAGAAACGATTGGAATACTTTGATGTTCGCTGATCTCGTGGCCAAACTGCAGGATGTAACCGTCATTGTCGCGAATGGCGAACTCCCTCATTCCGTAAAAGAAGGCCAGAATGTGAATACTCACTAGCAAACAAGCGTCGCGCTGCCGCACTTAATAGTTCAAATTAAAGTTCAACAGGTTCCAATGATAAGAGAACCACACAAACCCAACGCACGCAAGCAGCACCAGAAGGTTCCAGACCTTCGTCCAGAACCAGAGATGCTGGTCTCTCCATGAGCGTAAAAACGCCAGGAAGACGATGAGCGTCCCCAGTGCTCCAGCCAGGCCCAACACCTGTATGGCATGCAGTTTGGCGTCTGCCCTGGCGCTTAATGCTCCGGGATTGTCACTGGTAATCGCGATAAAAAAAATCAAAAGGAAAGCAATATCCACGGCGCAGACCACGCGCACCCACGGACGCAGACGCATATAGCCGGGGTCGAGTTCCAGTCGGACACGGAAATGCCTCCGAATCACGGCAGCCAGCGGCCAACACAAAAGCGTGAGGACAAGAATGATCAGCACTGCCAGGATAACGGCCTGGTTGAAATCACTGCTGGCGCCCAGTGACACGCGTTGCAGCACCACCGCAGGGAAGCTGGGGACAAGTTGCATCCGTCCTTGATCGTCACGGCGAAAGGCAATCATGTCCTGGCCGTTGACTGATCGATAGACCTGAGGCGCTATCTCCTGCCACTTTTTCGTCTGCCCATTGAAGTCTTTGAACGGCTCAACCTTGATCGTTCCGTTTTCATCCGGTGTGACCTGCACATTGTCGTCCACCGCGGCAACTCTCAGAAAGTTGCTTTCTGAGCGGCGGCTGGTTAGGTAGTGGCCTGCAACCGAGCGGGCGTCAGAATCCGCGCTGGCAAGTTTTTCCACTTTCGCCGGAGTGTAAGGAAAGTAACGGTCCAGGAAGTGCTCCCACAATGCCGTCCGCGGACTGATGTCGCCTTTGCCTGCGCTATTGTAGGAAACAAAAAACGCCAGGCCGTCGTCCACCATCAGGTGCAGGTCGCTATGGAAATAAATCGTATCGCCGCCATGCCCGATAATTCTGTGCCCGTTGCGCGTCTCCTCGTAAAAGCCCAGGCACATTCCGTTCAGCGCCGGACTGAGCCCGAATTGGCGTGAGTGCATCTGCGCGGCGGTTTCCGGCCGCAAAATCTGTGTGCCTTCAAATTTTCCCTTCTGCAAGTGCGCGATCATGAATCGCGACAAATCCGCGGCCGTCGCGGCCAGTGCTCCTGCTGGCGCTTCTTCAATAATTTCAAACGGCTTTGACTTGCCGGAGCCTGTCCTGTATCCGCTGGACATGAAGGGCTTCAACTCGGCGGGCAGAGGCTGCACAAAAGTTGACCGTGACATTCTCAGCGGCTTAAAAATATTTTCCCCTACATAGTCATTGAAAGGCCGTCCGGAGACGCGTTCAACAATGTATCCGGCAAGTGACGCTCCGTAATTGGAATAGGCCGGCGTGGTTCCAGGCGGAAAGATGCGCGTGGGAATGTGCTCCGCTAAATGCTGCTTGAGTGTTGCAATGGGAGCGCCCTCTTCATTGATAAGGTCTTTTATCTGTTCTTCAAACCCAGTGGTATGCGTCATGATATTGCGCAGCGTAATGGGCTTGCCAAATTTAGCCGTGATTTTGAAATCCAGATATTCGTTGATGTCGCGATCCAGGTCCAGCTTGCCCTGCTCCGCCAGTTGCATTACCGCGGTCCAGGTAAACAGCTTGGAAACCGAACCAGGGCGAAAGAGCGTTGCGTCCACGGTGACTGGCGTCTTCTTCTCCACATCGCTGTAACCATAACCTTTGGCAAAGAAAATAGCGCCGTCTTTCACCACCAGCACCACGGCGCCGGCCATGTCTTCACGTTCAAGTTGCATGGGAACAAAGCCATCAAGAAACGCATGCACGTCCGCCACGGTAAGTTCATGCGCGGGCTCCGTGCTCCGTGATTCGCTTGTGGTAGGCAACTGAGGCCCCGGCGGCACAGGAGTGGCCTTGGCTGCCTGCGCCGCTCCAAGGGACGGTCCGAGCATTCCGAACTGAAGCGCGAACGCCAGAAAATTAAATAATTTCATAGGGATGACGAGGCTCCGTTTCCCGGACTTGCTGCTTTCTGCTGAGAACGGGAAAGAATATCACGCGGATTCATGAAAGCAGCGCAATGAACATTGGAATTCCCTCACAAAACCGGGAGTCGCAGCGCCGCAAATGCGCCGTCGCGGACGGTCTGACGCCCAATGGACGTCAAGCGGCCCAATAAAAGAAGCTTCTTAAAATTAAGATTTTTCTTACCCGCAGGGCATATTCACCGATATGAAATTTTAGCGCGCTTTGAGTTGTGCGGATTTGCTGAATTAGGTTTACACTCGATTTTCAGCGGGTATTTGCAACACTGCGAAAAAAAGACTGGCCTCAGTCCACACCGCGGTTTCAAACTTGTTTTTCTCGCACGGTAAAGGTGTTTCGCTTGAACAAAGCCAAAGTGCTGCTCATGGACGATGATCCCGCGATTCTTGCGTCTGTCTCTGAATTTTTGCGTTTGGAAAATTATGAGGTGGTGCAGGCTGAGAGCCTCAACTCGGCCTTCCAGGTTCTTGAGTCTGCTGTTCCCGATCTGGCTGTCATCGATTTCGATTTGCCCGATGGAAATGCGCTGCAGTTTCTTGCCGGCCTCAGACGCATGAACCTTCCCCTGAAGTGCATCGTGCTTACAGGCCATGGCTCCATCGATCTCGCTGTAAAAGCAATCAAGGAAGGCGCAGACCAGTTTCTGACCAAGCCGGTGCAATTTTCCGGATTGCTGGCGGCGGTGCGGACATGCCTGCAAAATCAGCAGAACCAGCGCAAGCAACTTGCTCGCAAGATGGAACGGCCGCGGTACAACAAGGACCCTTTCCAGGGTACAAGTCCGCTCATACAAAAACTGGCCCAGGAAGCGCGTAAGATCGTCAACACGGAGCGTCCCATTCTCATCCAGGGTGAAACCGGCACCGGTAAAGGAGTAATGGCGCAATGGATCCACAAGAACGGCCCCCGCGCGGAAGAAACTCTGGTGGACGTGAACTGCGCCGGCCTTTCCAAGGACCTGCTGGAATCAGAGCTGTTTGGCTACGAAAAAGGCGCGTTCACCAGCGCGGCTGGAAGCAAACAAGGACTGGTGGAAGCTGCCCACAAAGGCATCTTGTTTCTGGACGAGCTGGGCGAAATGGACCTGATGGTCCAGCCAAAGCTGCTGAAAGTGCTGGAGGACAGCCGCTTTCGCCGTCTGGGCGACGTGCGCGAGCGCATGGTCGACATTCAGATCATCGCCGCGACCAACCGCAATCTGATGCAGTCAGTGCGGGAAATGAGGTTCCGTGAAGACCTTTATTTCCGCATCAGCACATTTCATCTGCGCATTCCGCCGTTGCGGGAACGCGTGGAAGATATTCCCATTGTTGCCAATTCGCTTCTGCGCAACCTGGCCACTGATCTTGCTCGCGAGCAGCAGGAGCTTAGCCTGAGTGCCGAGACCCTGCTCAAAAGTTATTCCTGGCCGGGAAATATTCGGGAGCTGCGTAATGTGCTGGAGCGCGTTGCTCTTACCTGTGAAAGCCGGGTGATTGAGGCCCAGGACTTGGGTCTGGCCCAGCGTGCGGCAGCTCCAACGCGCCCTTCAGATGCCGAGCCGGCCGTGACTCTGGCTGAGTTGGAGCGGCAACACATTGCGCGCGTCTTGCATGAAGAAGCGGGAAAGGTGGCGCAAGCTGCTCTGCGGCTGGGAATACCGCGCAGCACGCTGTACCAGAAACTCAAGATCTATGGCATTCCCACGGAAACTACCCAATAGTCTGGATGGTGGAAGATCGCGGAGAGACCGGCTTCGCCGTAGGAGGATTAATCTCCAAGGGCCACGTTCCTTCATTTTCTGAGACGGGTTGATGGGCGCGGTCTTCGGTTTTTCCGTCGCGCATCAGCAGCGCCAGTTCCACGCGGTTCCACACGCCCATCTTCTTGAAGATGCGCGAAAGTTCATTGCGGACGCTTTGTTCCTTGATCCGCAAACGGCGGGCGATCTCACGGTTGGGATACGCCTGGGCCACCAGTTCCGCGATGCGTTTTTGCGCCGGGCTCAGGTTATATAAGTTCAGCATATCTTGGTTCGCTTCACTGCGCACGTCTTCCATTGAATTGATGGTATGTACCAGCCCGGTGCTTGCCGCTGAAAAAGCTTCAGCTCCGGAGTTGAGCATAATGACCAGGGTTCCCGGACAAAACTCGTGAATAAAGCGGAGCACTTTAAAACGGTCAGTATCATGGATAGTGGAATTGAATTCCAGAAGAACGCCGGCCACATCGCCTTGCTGCAGAAGTTGCTTGGCGTGCAACACGTCAGCCGTAATGCTAAGGCGCCAGCCGGCCTGGCGCAGCGAATTCAAAAAACTTTCCGGCACGTTCAGTTGAAGCGGTACTACTAACAAATGGTCCATGCTTTGACCTCATATCTTCGCAGGTTAATCTGTGTATCGGCTGTTCCGCCGGGGACTTTCGCCAATAGGGAAACTTTTGCACAGAGGGCGGCCCGGTAGCGGCTTATGTAAAGGTCGAGTTTGCCGATCAACTCCGTAACGAAACATAAATTCGGTAGCGGGTCGAGCGCTGTTGTCCGGCCCGCAACCGCCGGTCCAACCTGTCACGGCCGGATCATGATTTTGCCAATGATCGCAGCACGCTGATTCGCGATTCCAATCGTTAATTTTTTCCAATTTCAATCTTCAAATCCTGTCGTTGTCCAGCCGCTGGAGTCTGAATTCTGGAATCTGCACAAAACAAAAACTTGCCTTAGTACGCTCGTCCTTGTTTTTGAACGACTTAACAGTACGCTTGTATTGGCACAGTACATGCCTTAGCTAATGCCGGGAGGCAACACTCAAATGGCTACGAATGTAATCAATCCGGCGCAATCACAACTGGTGGTTCAGAATTATTTCAACCTGGTGCAGGCAATTGCCAGCAAGATCAAACGGCGGCTTCCCGCACATGTTGATGTTGACGACCTGGTGCAGACCGGGATGATTGGTTTGCTGGAAGCTTCCAGCCGGTTTGATCCTTCGCGCATGGTGGATTTTTCCAGCTACGCCAACTCCCGCATTACCGGCGCGATTCTGGATGAACTGCGCAAGTGGGACACATGCTCCCGCCAGGACCGCAAGACCGCCCGCGAGATTGAGCAAGCCAAACAGACGTTGCGCGCCAAGAAAGGGAGCGAGCCAGGACGTGAAGAGATTGCCCAGGCAGTGGGCCTGGGGCTGGCCGAATATGACCGCACCCTGCACCGGCTTGAGTCGGCCAAGCAGCCTTCACTGCAGTCTGACGACCATGACTCCGATCCCTCTGAAGAAATGAACCAGCTCCCGGCAAAAGGCGAGACGCCGTTTGAAACCTGCTGCAAGACTGAGAATTTAAAACTTCTGCACACATATATTCAGGAACTCAAACCGCGCCAGCGCCGCGTGTTGGAACTCTACTACTTCAAGGAGATGGGATTGAGAGAAATTGGCGAGCAGATAGGGGTAGGCGAAGCTCGCATCAGCCAGATTCACAAACAGGCAGTGACCGAACTGCGCT
>DATBCN010000539.1:0-8005 GCA_036270475.1 Candidatus Angelobacter sp.
GGTATGGCTTTACAAGCGCTCCTCCTCAGCAAAGACCCTGAAGTACATCGTACGATACGCCGCGTTCTGGATGCGGCCAATATCGACCTTGATCTCTCCAACAACGCAGACCAGGCACGGCACATTTTACTGCGGCGAAAATACGACGCGCTGCTTGTCGATTGCGACGATATGCCGCACGGCCCGCTCGTGCTGCGCGAGCTTCGCCAGGGCAAGTCGAATAAAAGTTGCATTGCCTTTGCCCTGGTGAGCGGCAAGACGTCCATCCAACAGGCTTTTGAAATGGGCGCAAACTTTGTGCTGGACAAGCCCATTTCTCTGGATCGAGCCACCCGCAGCGTACGCGCGGCGCAGGGCCTGATTATGCGCGAACGCCGGCGGTACCATCGCCACCTGATCAAGGCCACCGGGGCCATCCTGGTAGACCAGGGAGCAGAGCTGCCTTTGAACATCACCAATATCAGCCACGGCGGAATTTCAATTGAATGCTCCCGCAAGCTGGATGAAGGGGGCGCCGCGCGTGTCCGGCTACAACTGCCCGGGACCAAGCGCTCATTGGACATCAAAGGTGAAGTGGTGTGGTCTACTCCGGAAGGGCGCGCAGGCATTCGCTTTCAGGTGCTTTCTGCCGAGGCCAAAAAAGATTTGGATTTATGGCTGGAAAAACGCGCACTGCCTCTTGGTGGCGGCGCAATGTTCATTAACGCAACAATATAGTTATTACGCTTCTCGCGGGCTGAGTGTCGCGCTGGCAACACTCTCCAATGGTTCGTGGGGCTGGCTGATTTCCGTTGTCTCTTCCCACAAAGATTTATCTTTGAGCAGACGTGAAACCAAAGCCGTATGCATGGCATGGCCGGCGCGGTCCGCCACAATGCGGCCAATCACCTGTTTTCCCAGCAGCGCCAGGTCGCCAATAAGATCGAGAACTTTGTGGCGCACAAATTCATCCGGAAAACGCAACGTACCGTTTTTAACTCCGGTCTCTGTCAGGACAATTACATTCTCTTCTGACGCGCCCCGGATCAGCCCCAGGTTCTTCATGGCTTTCTCTTCGCTCAGGAAACCGAATGTTCGCGCGGCGGCAAGCTCCTTGCGGTAAAGGTCCTGTGACAGATCAATCTCAAATGATTGCTCGCCGATGGGCCTGGCGAAATTGATCTTGTACGCCACGGAATAACCAGATGCGGGATACGCGCCAATAAATTTATTGCCTTCGTGCACCTCAATCTCGCGCATGATCCGCAGATACGTACGCTTCTTGCGTTGCTGCCTTAGACCCGCTTGCAGCACCATGTCAACGAAAGGTTTGGCGCTTCCGTCAAGGATCGGGACTTCCAGGTTGTCCAGCTCAACGACTGCATTGTCCAATCCAATGCCGATAAAGGCCGAAAGCAAATGCTCAGTGGTGGAGATGAGCACGCCTTGCTTTTGCAGGCTGGTGGCATAACTCACGCGGGCCACATTGCGGCCAACCGCTTCAATCTCAAAGCTGTCCAGATCAACGCGGCGAAAAACAATACCTGTTCCCGCCGGCGCAGGAAGGATCCTGAGCGTGACTGGCGCGCCACTATGCAGTCCTATACCCTTGCAATCAACTGGAATCCGAACTGTCTGTTCAAATGGCAAGTTATTCCAACCAAACAGATTACACCGGCCAGTCAAAAGCGGTATGTTGTTTTTTTGCCACAACCGTGGCGAGCAAGGTGCAGGAATTACTGGCCTTTGACCGGATTGATCTTCGCCACAGCAGGGTCAAACAGCGAGTCGGGTGGATGGTTGTTGTAGGTCATGTTCAAAATAATCTGCTGTGAGACGGTCTCTCCATTGCGCTTGATCAGTGTCATTCGCGGAGTATTTATGCCCTGGATCACTTTCCAGTTGCCATAAATCGTGATTTCTTCATCACGATCGCGATACCGCGGATCGCGCGTGGAAAAGCGCTTTTCCAGCGGCAGATGCGTTGTTGGGTCCACCAGCAGCATTACCGATTCGTTCTTTGAATTGATGATGGTGATCTTTTCCCCAAGATGTCCTTCAGAAATACCGGGTCCTTCATGCAGCAGAAGTATGCCCGGCTCAGTCAGCCATTGGCGCAAAACAACCTCAAGGTTGTAGTGCCGGCGGATGAGCGCCTGGCGCAGTTTCTCATCTTTCTGCGGGTCTTGCGGATGAATGCCTTTATAGGTGATCTCGTAAGCCAGCTCTCCAACATAAAGCTGCACGATGTCACGCTGCTTGGTCAGCTCAATGCGGTCCTTGTCCGGCCATTTCCAGTACCTGTAATACAAGCCGGATCCCACCAGCGTCTCATTGTGAAAGCTGCCCGACCGGCCTTCAGCGTAGTAGTCCTGCGCCGTAAGATATGCCTGCCCGCCAAGGGCCTGGATCATATCGTCAATCACGGTGCGGGCTTTTTGCTGGTTGCTTTGCCCCGTAATTGGCGGCTTGGCGGAAATATCCTGCTGGCCATACAAGCTGACCATGCACAGGCAAAGCACTGCGAAGATTCTCATGGGATCAATGCTCTCTTAGATGCAGGAAAAAGCCGAGTCGCTGCTTGCCCAAAAAACTCACCCAACCAACACCGCGCCGCCGTTCACATTCAAAATCTCGCCGGTGATAAAGCCCGCATGTGCGGTGCAGAGAAACAACACTGAAGCGGCAATTTCTTCGGCCTTGCCCGCGCGGCCCAACGGAATCGTACTATAGACGCGCTTACTGATTTCAGCGTCGTGCAGCGCTGGCGCGGCCATGTCCGTCTCCACCCATCCGGGAGCTACGCAGTTTACGTAAATGCCGTCTCGCGCCAGCTCCGTTGCCAGCCCTTTTACCATGCTGATAATCGCCCCTTTGCTGGCGGCGTAGTCGCAATGGAATGCCTCGCCCCGCTGTCCGGCAGTGGAGCTGATTAATACTACATGGCCGCCGGAACGCTGCTTCTTCATCTGCGCCACGCCATGTTTTACCAGCCCGAACAGGCTGTCAAGATTGATTGCCAAGGTAGTGCGCCACTGCTCCTCGGACATCTGGTCAATGGGCGCATCATGCGGCGGCCACACACCGTGATTTCCCACGACTATATCCACTTTGCCAAAGCGCTGGATGGCAGCCTCAATCAAAGGCTTCACTGCGTCGCTGGAGGAAAGTTCTGCCTGGATTGCAACGCACTGCTTCTGGCCGCCGCACTCCCAGGAAAGGTCTTCGGCTTCCTTGGCTGCCTTTTGATAGTTGAAGACAACACGCGCGCCTGCCCGGGTAAACAAGCGCACTATCGCTGCGCCAATGCCGCGCGAGCCACCTGTGACCACCGCGACCCGGCCCTCAAGCGATAAAACAACGCCCTTTTCTGGCATGGGAAGTACGATACGGAAGAATGCGCCACGCGCGCAAGCACCGTGCGCTTTTATTGGCTGGGGTTGTGAGCAAGCCACTGCCTGGCCGCTTGCACAAAAGATCGAAACAAATTGCCGGAAAGCTGGTCTTGCGCAAACGTCCGCTCCGGATGCCACTGCACGGCAACCACATAATGCTCCGGCGCGGTGCCTTCAATGGCCTCAACCACGCGGTCTTCAGGACAGTAGGCCACTGCTCGCAAACCGTCGCCGATAACATCGGCTGACTGGTGATGGCTTGAATTTACAGGGACGCCCGCTACCGGCTGTCCGCGCATGATCCCTCTGCCTATCAGCGAATCTGCCGCAACATTCACCTGGTGCGCCACTGCTGCCTTGCTGCCTGCCTCGTGATTCACTGGCGATTCAATATGCTGCACGAGAGTACCGGTGCGCCACACGTTCAATGACTGCAAACCATAACAAATGCCAAAAACCGGCTTGCGAAGATTGTAGGCGTCCTGAAGCAACAGCTCATCGGCTGAGTCCCGCAGTTGGTCGGCGGGATTAGTTTGCGGATTTTTCTCGGCATTGTATTTCTGCGGATCAACGTCAGCCTTGCTTCCCGGCAGCAGGACCGCTGCGCAGGATGTGACCATTCTGGCAATCTCTTCCGGCGAACTCTTGAGCGGAACAACCACCGGTTCGCCGCCAGCGGCCTCCACGGCCCGCAAATAAGCCGGCAGCGCACGGCCGCTGTATTCCAGATCGTAAGCGCAAGGTTCGGGAATGGCGATCCTCGGTTTTGCCGCTTTGCTTGCGGAGTTTTCGGCAGATTCTGTCAAATTCCCAACCCCTTCATGCCCTCTTCTTCCCACAATTACTGCTTTGATTCGTTCGTCGCCGGATGCTCCGTACGCAAATCAGGGACCACGGAGTGTGAATAGTAAAGCCCGGCAATAGCATCGCGCGCCTTCTGCGTGGTCTTCTCGATATCGCGAGGAGACAGCCCAGTTGTATGAATAGGGGCACCTGCCAGCATATGCACGGGGCCAGGCTGTATGTGCCATGTATTCATTTTCAGCATCTCAAAGGTCCCGACCAGCGCAATGGGGACAATATCCACGTGCGCTTTGATCGCTGCATAAAACGCCCCGCCCATAAACGATTTCAGTTGGCCATCTGGTGAACGCCCGCCTTCAGGGAAGATCACCAGGGATTTGCCATTCTTCAGCGCAGCCACCGCAAGGTTCAGGCTCCGTACTGAGGCCCTGGGACTTTCCAGCACCACTGGAATCTGCCCTGACCGCCGCAGATGCCATCCCATGAACGGATAACGAAAAAGCTCCTTCTTCGCCAGTATCCTGAATTGAAATGGAAGGCAGGCATACAGCACCGGAATGTCGAGCGCAGAAAGATGGTTCACAACATACACCTGCGCTCTAGATGTGTCGATTCCCTCCAGCCCTTCCACCCGCACCTTGGCGCCAATTGTTCCCAGGATCATCCGAGACCACAGCCGCGCAAAGCCGTGTTGAATCTCACCGGAACGGTCAAACAGGGAGCAGGCGAGCGAGATGCATCCCAGGATGATCGTATAAATCCAAATCAGAGGGTCCCATAAGAAATAAGAGCGCAAGCGAGAAAGGAAGTGCCGCACCCCCCCCGCCGGTTCTTGCGGCTTGATTTCAATTTGAGTGGTGTCTGGCACGGATCAAACGCTCTGCCGGACTGGCCCGTGGATGAGAATGCCCAACGCCTCGCCCACGATATAAATGGAGCCGGTAATCACGATCACGCCTTTGCTGCCTGCCAGCATTCGCGCGCGCTCCAGCGCGGCTGGTACTGATTTTTCCTGCAGGATTTCAGTATGGCTGCGTGCTCCCACCTGGGCGATCTCTTGCGGAGAAGCCGCCCGCGGATTTTCCGCCTGCGTGGCGATCACACGATCAGCAAGCGGAAAAAGAATATCAGCAATCTCACCAATGGCTTTGTCGCGCATGGAGCCGAAGATAAAAGTGAGCGGACGGTCTTCATAAAAAGTGGAGAGCGCGGAACGCAATGCCCATGCGCCTGCTGGGTTGTGCGCCACGTCAAGCACAATCTCCGGGAATCCATCTTCTGGCGGCATTACTTGAAATCTGGCGGGCCAGCGCGTCAGGCGGATGCCTGACTCAACGTGATGGGCTGATATGCGGAATCCACATTGGTTGAGCTGCTCCGCTGAGGTAATGGCCAGGGCGAGGTTGCGTAATTGGTGTCGCCCCGCCAGTGGAAAATCAATTGTGATCTCTTTGCCCAGCACCGCCAATGGGAACTGGTTGCGAGCGGCATGAGTTCCGTTGACTGGCTCAGGATTATCAGCCGCTGGAGTCATGGACGGCATATGATTCACGGCGCTAATCGCCCGGGCATTGCGGCTAATGATCTCTTTGCCAAGCGTTTCATTCACCAACGGATGTTGTGGCAGCAGGACTACCGTCCCTTTAGGACGTATGATGCCGGCTTTTTCCCGTGCAATCTCCGGCAAGGTGTTTCCCAAAAACATCTGATGATCAAAATCGATATCGGTAATCACGGAAATACATGGATCGACGATATTCGTGGCATCAAGCCTGCCGCCCAGTCCAACCTCAAGCACAGCCAATTCCACGCCTGCGCTGGCAAAGTATTCAAAAGCCATTGCGGTTAGCATCTCAAAAAAACTTGGATGCCAGGGCAGATCACCACGCTCCACCAACTCATGTGCAGCGCCTTCAACACGCTCAAAGATCATGGTAAATTCGGCGGCACTGATTGGTTCTTGATTGATCTGGATGCGCTCATTCACACGCAACAGATGCGGCGAGGTATAAAGTCCGGTGCGGTATCCCGCGGTTTGTACAATGCTGGCCAGAGTGGCCGCGGTTGAGCCTTTGCCGTTGGTCCCGGCGATGAGTACGCTGGGAAACCTGCGTTGCGGATTGCCCAGGGCTTCTGCCAGCCGACGCATGTGCGCCAGATCAAACTTGCGGTTTGACGCCAGCTCATGGCCCAGCGCCAGCAGGTTTTGGATAGCAGATTCGTAGGTAACGGACACAGCTTATGCAGCCTTTGGCGTCATGAAATCAAGGGCGCGTGTAATGTAGGCTTTCATGTCTTTGCGATGGACCACCGCATCGAGCATTCCGTGCTGCATCAGGAACTCGCTGGTCTGGAAGCCTTCGGGCAGCTTCTGGCGGATGGTCTGTTCAATCACGCGCGGGCCGGCAAAGCCAATCAGCGCGCCCGGTTCGGCAATGTTCAAGTCACCCAGCATGGCGTAAGAAGCTGTTACGCCGCCCGTGGTCGGATCGGTAAGGACAGAGACGTAGGGAATCCTTGCCGAATCCAGCCGTGCCAGCGCAGCGGAGATTTTGGCCATCTGCATGAGACTTACAACGCCTTCCATCATGCGCGCACCGCCCGAAGCCGACACAACAATAATGGGCTTGCGCTCTTTGCAGGCGCGCTCAACGGCGCGGGTAATGGCTTCTCCAACCACGGCGCCCATGCTGCCGCCGATAAATGAATACTCCATGGCACTCACGATTACAGGCTTGCCATTCATGGTGCCAGTGGCATTGATAATGGCGTCTTTCAAGCCGGTGGATGCTTTGCTTTTTTCCAGGCGGGCTTTGTACGGACGCGTATCAGAGAAATTCAGCGGGTCGGTCGATTCCAGGCCCTCGTCCTGCGTTTCAATACTGTCTTCATCCAGCAGAAGCATCAGGCGCTGCTCCGCGTCAATGCGAAAGTGATAATCGCACTTGGTGCAAACGTTCAGATTGTCTTCCAGTTCCTTTTTCCAGATGATCTGCCGGCATCCCTCGCACTTTACCCACAGGCCTTCCGTGCGGACGCGCTTCTCCTCATTCGCCTGGATCTCACTGGATTCCCGTTTAAACCACGCCAAGATCGTTCACCTTTCATCGAGCAAAACTTAAAAGATCGTGCCGCGCCGCGCAATCGCTTAAAGAAGCGATTTCAGTATTCAATGCCGCGTTGCGCCATCACGCCTTTTTCGTAGGCGTGCTTTACCTGTTTCATTTCTGTTACCGTGTCGGCCAGTTCAATAATTGTCGGATGCGCATTCCGTCCCGTCAAGATTACGTGTACCCTATCAGGTTTTTGCTTTAGAGTCTCCACGACCTTGGCTGGATCAAGCATGCCGTAGGTGATGGCGTAATTAATTTCATCGAGCACCACAAGGTCCCATTTGCCGGACATGATGGCGTCATGCGCTTCCTGCCATGCCGCCTCAACCAACCGCACATCTTCAGGATCAGTTTCCGCGCCGCCCACTTTCACAAAGCCACGGCCCATCTGCTTCATTACAAAGTTATCGCCGAAGGCCTTCACCGCATCCAGCTCGCCGTAATGCCATGAGCCTTTCAGAAATTGCAGCATCAGAACTTTCATGCCGTTGCCGACCGCGCGCAACGCCGTGCCCATGGCCGCAGTGGTTTTGCCCTTGCCCGGCCCGGTATTAACGATGACAAGACCCTTGTGGATTTCGCCCATATTCAGTGGCCGGTGTGGTACGGATGGCCTTTTAGAATTGTAAATGCCCGGTAGATCTGTTCCAGCAGGACAACGCGGGCCAACTCATGGGCCAGAGTCATTTTGCCGAAGGAGAGGATCAGATCGGC
>DATBCN010000540.1:0-1734 GCA_036270475.1 Candidatus Angelobacter sp.
ATTGCAGCCCAAAGAACAGCGTTTGCGGAAACATGCCGCCGCGCGATTCCAGATAGCTGTAAACGTGCTGGGTCCCCGGCGGATACTGCTTCCAGTGGGTGAACTTGTAGCTGTCGGTTTGGAGAACAAGGTTTCTCGATAAAAAGTCGCGCGGCCCGGTTTTGAGCATGAGAGTGCATGGTCTCATGCAAGGGGAGTTGGAGGCAATGTGGCCACTGCGTTGAGGTGACGTCCATTAGCAAAAGTAGCCAGCAGGCCGATGAAGTCCCTGACGAGCAACCTGGCGGTTATCTTCATCTCACCCCATGCCGGTGGTAAAGTTGGCTCATGGCCGACGCCACAAATCCCAACAGCTTTGAGCAGATTGTAGAGTGGGCATACGGCACGCTGCCCCAGAAGATCAGAAATCTGCCAGATTTCCCCGGCATTCAGGTGGTTGACGAGCCTCCGCCGGATGTATTGGAGGACATTTCAACCAGAGAAAAATGGCGCAGTGGAACTGAGTTGTTGGGATTGTACAGCGGCGCTTTCAGGACCAAACGGTCATTCACCCAGCTGAAGTATGCCCCTGACCTGATATTTGTTTTTCGAGGCCCCATCCTGCGTTGTTCCAAAGGAGATTTGCGGGCTGAAGTGAAACGCGTGGTCTGGCATGAAGTCGCACATTGGCTTGGCTATGAAACAGAGGAACAAGTGGAGGCCCTGGGCTTGTGAGCCTCCACCAAACTGGGTTGTGCCATCTCGTCGAACCGCAGCTCTCGTCTTAAGAAAAAATGGTTATTTCTTTTCCGCAGGTTTTGCGGTCGGCGGAAGCAGGCCATTCTGCCGAAGATACATCGCGGCCATTCCATAATGGTCTGACCAACTGGCGGCCAGCGTTATAAGGGCCCATGCTCTTGGCCGCGGCTTGCCATCAAACCATGTGATGTTCTCGTTCAGTTTGGCATCATCGGCTTTCGCCAGAGCGGTATGGCAGAATTCAAAGGAAGCTTTAAGGGCCGCCACGAGCTGCTCCTTGCTCTCGGTCCCCTTCAGCTCCTCTGTCTTCGGACGTGCCACGTCGCCCGCATTAGAACAGAAAAAATAATTGCTGGATGCAATGTGGGCCGCTAGATGACCAAAGGTAATTTGCTCAGGCGTCGGTTTGTAGCCGAACTTGTCAGCCGGCATTGCTTCAAAAGCTGCGACCGTATTTTTTTCCCGGCCTGTCAGCATCTCGCGCAAAACATCTGATACCGGCGACTTTGCCTGTCCCATAGCTGCGGTGGACAAAAGAACAATGCAACCCACGAGAAAGCGCTTCATGAAATCCTCCAATTCCTTGCAACCGAAGGATAAATTGCTCTTACTCACATGTCCAACGCCAGTCGGGATTACCGCGCCAGAATCCTCCTGTTGGTGGGCGCCAAAGTTCCTAAAAATCTTTTCTATTATCTTCCGTCCGCCCCAAAACCACCGTTCTGGTTGCGTGTGCCGCTGACCGAGCACTTTGGATTGAACTTAATATCAACCTGAATCGCCTTGCCGCTGCATGGAAGCGATGTCGGTGGCAGAAATGACCAGCAAATGCTCGTCAAGCGCTGCTGCATGACTCTCCATGTGGCCAGTGAACTGGGACGATCCGCGTTTTGCTGAGGTGAACGTTTTATCAGGACCAATCCGCATTCCATGGGAAGCCTCCGGCCGGCTCTTCGCTCTGCGGCCGAAATAAAGCCTCGTGACTCAATAAATAAT
>DATBCN010000541.1:0-5277 GCA_036270475.1 Candidatus Angelobacter sp.
CCCAGGCGAAGGAAAAAACCGGAACGTTCCAACGGTTTGCCAGAACGCGCAAAGCATCAGTGACAGCGCCAAAGACGTGAATCTGCCAATCCAATGAGTTGAGCGGTTGAAAGTTGTTCTGGGTGTTGATCCAGGGAAGACGGTCGCCGCCATGGATTTCACCGGCAGTCCCGCAGCTCAAGAGGCTGCTGTCACGATAATGAATGCGCGTCTGCGAGACCAGGCGGAATTGCGCTTTTCGGGCGGCGCGAAAACGCAGCAACACAGGCGCAATATAGCGCAGAATAATTCCGCGGGCCATCCGCGCCTGCGCCCCCTTGCTAACCCCAAGTTGAAAAAGACGGTCTGTTGTGGCCACCAGTGTCCGGGCAAAGGCAATTCTCTCCGATTCGTATGTTTCCAGGACCGAGGGATGTGTTCGGCCACGAATGACAGACGCCAACTTCCAGGCCAGGTTTACGGCATCACCAATTCCGGTGTTCATTCCTTGTCCGCCCGCGGGACTGTGAATGTGGCCGGCATCACCAGCGATAAAAATACGACCTTTATGGAAGTGGTCCGCGACCCGATGGTGTACATGGTAAGTGGAAAACCAGTTGACACGGCGTACATCCACGTTAATTTGTTGTTTGACATAGGGGCGTATTTCTTCAAAGGTGAGGCCATCATGGCCGGCAATATCCTGGGGGACAATACCGATGAGCCGGAACATTCCGCTGCTGCGAACCGGAAAAGCCAGGACAAATGAATCCGGACTGATGCAGGCATTCACCGCTTCATCAAATGGCAGCCCTTCAGCGTGAACATCGGCGACATAAAACAGTTGTTCGTAGGCGCCACCAGGAAAGTTCAGGCCAAGATTCTGCCGGACAGTGCTGTGCGCTCCATCGCAGCCGCAGATGTAAGCGAAGTCACAAACCTCCTCCACCTCGCCTTTTTTTAGAGTTGCCTTTACGCTTGGTCCCTCGTCTTTGAATTGGACGAGTTGCGTGTTCCATTCAACCTGAACGCCAACTGCTTCCAGGCACTTGACCAGCAGATGTTCATGGTCATCCTGGGGAAAGCTAAGGACGAAAGGGAAGGGGCTGATATCCGGGCCGATGTCGCCAAACGGAAAATCGGCGACTATGCGGCTACCCCGGCGCAGATGGCCCCCGCTCATCCGAATGCCGCTCTCGACTACCTGGTCCGCGATCCCGAGCTGGCGGTAAAACTCAAGCGTGCGCGCCTGTAACGCCATGGCGCGCGATGCCTGCCCTGGTCCACTATTTTTTTCGATGATGCGAAACGGTACTTGAGATTTGGCAAGCCACAATGCCAGCACCAGGCCGGTGGGACCGGCTCCAACAATAAGTACCTGATTCCCCATGGCGGATTTGATTCCTGCGATTTGGTTGTTCCTAATAAGCCTTACTTTACTCCCACCAGTTCCACGTCAAAAATCAAAGTCGAATTTGGAGGGATGGCGGAACCCGCGCCGCGTGAGCCATAGCCAAGAGCAGGCGGAATGCGCAGTTGCCGCTTGCCGCCAACCTTCATCCCCACAATGCCCTGGTCCCAGCCTTTAATGACCTGGCCGGTGCCGAGTTCAAATTCAATGGGCTCGCCGGAACCGACTGAGCTATCAAATTCCTTGCCGTCAAGCAGCCATCCGGTGTAATGCACCTTCACCGTCTTGCCTGCTCCGGCCACCGCGCCGGAACCTGCCTTGATCTCCCAATACTGAAGTCCTGAGGCGGATGTAACCGGTTTGCCAGTGACCTTGGTGGGACCGGCTGGCTTCTTGTCGGACTTGGAAGAAGGCTTTTTGGTTTGGGCGAGCAGAGCGACGGACAAGCTCAGTAACAAAATAAAAGGCACGTTGCGCAGCATGGCTTCTCCTTGAGTAAAAAGATGATACGAATTCGGGGTCCGGGCAATCCAGAGAGTTTTCTGCGCTGTCCCTTTTCAGGGCACGTGGCTTGAAATCTGAGGTAAACTAGCGCTGCAAAGATATTCGATCCTAAAGATAAATCGATCCGAAGATACTCAATTTTATGTGGCTAAAAAAACAATTCGGGGAACGCAAAGCCGCTTTAAGCCAGTTAGGACATCTGGAGTCTGAATTGATGGAGCGGGTCTGGCATCGCGGCGAAGTGAGTGTCAGGGAAATGCATGCCGAGTTCGCCAGCCGCCTGGCCTATACCACGGTGATGACCACGATGGACCGCCTTTACAAAAAGGGCATGCTGCAGCGGCGCAAAGTGGGGAAGGCATTTATTTACGTTGCGGCGCTGACTGAGCAGGAATACCAGGAGCAACTGACCCATCATTTGTTTGGCATGGTCTTGCATGACGGTAAGAACAGCGGCGCGGTGCTCTCAAACTTTGTTGACGCGGTGGGCGCAACCGACGAGAAACTGCTGGACAGGCTGGACCAACTGGTAAAAGCCAAGCGGCGGATGTTGCGCCGGACGGAGTAAGCCGCCATGTTTTACGTTTTGGCAGTTGCGCTCTGCCTGGCCGTGATGTTCCTGGTGCTTGTATCCACGTCTTTGCTTTCGATGGCTGGATTGCGGCTGGCATTGAAGATGTTTCATTCCTCTGTCCCTGCTGTCCGGGCGAACCTGCTGTTTGCAGCGCGACTGCTGCCTCTTGCGCTGGCTTGCCTTGTGACTTTCGGCCTGGCGCTGCCGTCTTTCCTGGAGTTTGAACCTTATTCCACGCAAGAAGGCATGGGCTTTCGCTTGTTGGCGTTGGCGGCGCTGGGCACGGTGGTGCTGGCGGGCATGGCGGCGCGTGGCGTGGGGCTTTTGCGTGCAACCAGGCAGGCACAACGCGAGTGGCGGGCGCATTCGCAGAGGCTCCATCTTGATGGAATGCGTGTTCCGGTTTATTGCGTGGAGAACAGCGCATCACTGATGGCGGTGACGGGGATTTTTCGTCCGCGCATTTTTGTTGCCCGTGAGATAGCAGAAACGCTATCGCCGGATGAATTGCGCGCCGCGCTGGCCCATGAAATGGCCCACGTTTCTTCCGGCGACAATCTGAAACAGCTTTTGCTCAGGACCACGCGCGCGCCGCGATGGCTGAAGGCGCTACACGCCGCCGATGCGGAATGGACGAACGCATCAGAGATCGCCGCCGATCATGATGCGCTGGCGCATGGCGCGTCAGTGCTTGACTTATCGGCTGCGCTGATCAAAGTTGGACTTCTCAAGCGGCTGTCCGGCGGCAGGGAAGCCGTGGCTTCACATCTGGCGCCGACAACCTGCGGCTCTGCATTGGAGGGGCGGGTGACGTGCCTGAGTGAAATGCTGGAAGGCAAGAGGACTACGCCCGCCCACGGAATAAAGCGCGGCACTCTGATTCTGCCTCTGGTGATTGCACTGGCAACGTATTTTGCCTGCATCCATGCAGCTCTGCCCGTGGTACATGAAGCGCTGGAATTCCTGGTCCGCTAATTATGGTTGCTGGTTATGTTGCTGATCGTGTTTGCCGATTACGTCCGCTGACCATGCCCACTGATTGTTTGAGTTGATCTGTGTTCGCTGACCAGAGCTGAAATCGCCAGCCGGGCAACGCGGCGGCAGCAGCGGCGGCGGCGGCGGATTTATTTTCTGCGTTCGAACTTTGTTCTCATCCCCCATTGCATTTCTGATTCATCGTTTACCGGGCGGAATGCTCAAACCCCAGCAGTGCAATATACTTTGCTAACAACGTGCCGCAGAAAACCATCATTCTTGTTGCCGCTTTCACCATGGCGCTGTTTGCGCCGGTTGCCGCCGTTTCTCAGGCAGCCGCAAACGGACCATTCAAAGCGCAGATAGAAAAAGCCAGGGCGTTGCGCGATGCAGGCGCGTCTGACGATGCACGAAAGATATACGAATCCGTGCTGCCGCCGCTGCGCGCGCAGGGGCCAAGCCAGGAGATGGTGGACACGCTGAACAACCTGAGCGACATTGCAACCATGGCAGGCGACTACGAACATGCGGTGGCGCTTTCGCGTGAGAGTGCGGCGGCCTGCCGGACGATGCATGACAAAAACTGTGAAGCGCAGGCGCACAGCGATGCTGGGCTGGCTTTGTCCAACGCGGGTAAATATGCGGAAGCAGCCACGGAACTGGACCTTGGCCTGAAGCTGACGGCGGAAACCGGCAACGCGCAAACGGCGGTGCTCATCCTGAACAATCTGGGCGTGGTGTATTACTACCAGGCAAAATATTCCGAGGCGCTGCGGACGTATGAATCGGCGCTGCAATATGTGGAGAAATCGGGAACCGAAGAGTGGACGGGGACGTGGCGGCAATTCACCCTGCTGAATCTGGCCACGCTGTATCAACGGCTGGGCAATGACCGGCGCGCCATCGGAATCTATACGGACATTCTGGCGCATCCAAAAAATCTTTCGCCGCGCGACGTGGGCCACATGGACGCGAATATAGGCGCGCTGTACCGCAGGCTGGGCGATCCGCAAAAAGCGCTGCAGAGCTACCAGTTTGCCGACGAGTATTACGCGAAAGAAAAAGACACTGACGGCGAACTGGCGGTGCTCAAAAATACCGGCATTGTTCTGGCGTTGGAGCTTGGCCGGTTGCAGGATGCGCTCAAGACGTTTGATCGCGCCCGCGCGCTGGCGGAAAAAACCAAGAACCAGCGCGAGGTGATGCAGGCAATGTTGTATCGCGGCGAGACGCTGTATCGCATGGGCAAATTGCCGGAAGCGGAAAAAGAATTTGCCGCCGCGCTGGCTTCCGCCGAACAGCTTGGCACCGTGGAAGAGCAGTGGAAAGCGGTGAACGCAATGGGCAAAATCGCGCTTGCGAACGGCCAGCGGGAAGCCGCGGAGGCGCGCTTCCGTGATGCGATCCAGCGGATTGAAAGCCTGCGTTCGCAACTGCAACTCTCGCGATTGAAATCAGATTTTCTGGCCGACAAGCGTGACGTCTACAACGCCCTGATCAAACTTCTTTTGGAACGCAATGACGCCGCCGCGGCGTTTGAATTCATGGAGCGCAGCCGCGCCCGCGTTTTTCAAGACCGTTTTTTTGACGGCAAACTCGCGCCCGGCGCTCTTTCACTCCGTTCGATCCAGCCGCGCCTTGGTCCGCAGACCGCGCTCATTGAGTTCTGGGCCGGTGCGGACGGACTGGCCGCCGTCTGGGTAACCAGCGACTCTGCCGGCATTGCGCAAAGCCATTTCTCCGCCGACGAGATGAATGCGCTGGAACAATTTACCTCCAGCCTGCCGGACAATCTGAGCACGGACTGGCAAAAGGACTTCCAGAAAATCGGCGG
>DATBCN010000542.1:0-1664 GCA_036270475.1 Candidatus Angelobacter sp.
CGCCGTCGATTACTTCTGGGGCTTCTGGAAAAAGATTGACACGCGAGTGGAGCGCCGCCGCCGCCGTCCGTTTATTCTGAGCCGGCGCAGAAAAAAAGCGTTGCAGGAAGCCGAAGCCAACAATCCCGCCAAGGCGCATTAGTTTTTTGTCGCCAGCTAGAAGAACCAGCACTGCCAGCAGCAAAAAATTCGCGTTTGCGTTAGCGTAAAATAAACGCCATGGCGAGCGCTTCTGCTAATTCCACTGCCTCACGGGCATTCAAGGCCAGCCGCTGGACGCGCGGCAATCTTTTCTTTCCCACGCGCATTGAAGTTGGCCCAGAGCGCGTGTTGCGCATCAAGCCGCGTTTCTTTGGCAGCACGGAAGAGAGCATTCCCATCACCAAGGTCGCGTCAGTGTTGATCAGCACGGGAATGATCTGGTCTGACATCCGGATTGAGTCCACCGGCGGCACCGATCCCATTACCAGCCACGGCCACACCAAGAGTGATGCGGTGGAGATCCGCAACATCATTGAGCAATATCAACAAGGGTTGGCGCAGCGGTAAGGCCCCATCGTCCCTGGATTTCTTGCCTGGATTTCTTGCCGCCGCGAACTGAAAAGCCATGCCAGGATACGAAGGCCGCATCATGCGCTTTTGTGGGAGTAGTTTTACGCGCATCTCTGGTATGCTTCCCGGCATGGACAACCGTGACACCCGTTCCGTGAGCGATGTTGGCGGCACACCCGGCGGCCTGGGCGAATTTGCCCTTGGCTTTATTATGACTTGCGTCGGCGGATACCTCATCTCCAACCAGGTCACCGTGATGGGTTCTTACTGGAGCTTCTGGGGCGCCAACAGCTTTGGCGTTACGCTTATCCCGCTGCTGTTCGGCGTGGGGATTTTGTTTTTCAACGGCCGCAGCACTATTGGATGGGTGCTGACCGTAGGCGGAGCGCTTTTTATTCTGGCCGGCGTGATCGCGAACATGCAGATCTACTTCCGCCCGTCGTCACTCTTCAACACGCTTATTATGCTGGTCCTACTGGTCGGAGGGCTGGGGTTGATAGCGCGGTCTTTGCGGTCACATCGCAAAGAGGCCTAGAAAGCCTTACCCGCGGACTTGCCCCGGATGAGCGCGGACCGAAAAATCCTATGTTCTGGCCTCGTATTGATCTGTCCCCATCCGCGTATATCTACGGCAAAATGGTTTACGTTACCGCCTGCTGGCAATCACGTGATAGTTGCGCGCGCTGAGCAGGCCTTCCCAACTTCCAACTGCAAAGGGCAGAATGCGCTCCAGTTTGTGGTGCTCCTTTTTGTGCGCCCAGTACATTAATCCGGCCATCAGGCCGAAGCTGCCCGCGTTATAAACGGCAGCGCCCATGCGGCTCTGCACGAACGGACGCGCGATGGGATTCATTTCCACAAAGCCGGGATAGGCGAGACCTTTTTGCGTGGACAGCGCATCGGCGGTGAGCGATGCGCCCAGCGTGGCGAAGCCCAGGGTGTTGCGTGCGTCAAAAAAACTGTGCGGCTTTCGTTCAGTCTTTAATTTGATCATCGCGGCCGGCGGCGCGGGAACCATACTCGCTGACACAGCAGGCGAAGCGGGAAGCACACTCACTGGCACAGAGCTGTTTGACGTTAAGATTGAAATGGAACTGGTGATTGGCGCTGGT
>DATBCN010000543.1:0-1857 GCA_036270475.1 Candidatus Angelobacter sp.
TTGGTGACCCAGCCCAAAATGAGGCAGTTCATCACCAACCCCAGATAAACGGACTTGAAGCCGCGCAGAAACGCGGCAGGTTTTCCGCCGTAACGCATCTCCGTCAATTCAACATCGGTCAACACTTCAGCCCGCCGCCAATATCGCGCAAAAAAGAAGACGGTCATCATCCCGCCCAGGCATGACGTCCACCAGATCCAGTTGCCGGCAATGCCTTGCGTGGCGATCACGCCGCTCACAAAGAGAGGCGTATCCGCGGCAAACGTCGTTGCCACCATGGACGTGCCTGCCAGCCACCAGGAAACATTGCGTCCGGAGACAAAAAACTCTTCCGTATTGCCGCCCGCGCGCCGGCGGTAATAAATGCCAATCGCCAGGTTGATCAGCAGGTATCCGGCAATTACGATCCAGTCAATCGAGGTCAGTGGCATAGGCTCTCCGGTTTTCTCATTTTGCCGCAATCGCCGGGGCGAAAACGGGCTTGGGTACAGCTAAACTTTGATTCATACCGCCAAGATATTAAATGCTTTCAATGGCCGATTTAAAGCGGAGTTTAGCAGATTGCACGGCAAACGGCACTCTGGAAAACAGACGGATGAACCATGGTAACAATGCCTTTTCCCGCGAGATTTGCCAGCAGGTGGGCATCCCATTTCTGATATGGTTGCGTTCATGAGGCGAAAGCTGTTCCTGACCCTGGTTTTCTTTCTGGCATTTTTTGTTTTTTCATTTGCCGGGGACTTTCAGCGCCCGGCGGCGGTGCATCTTGACCGCAACGGCGAGAAGTGGGCGGAAAAGACACTCAAGAAACTCTCCCTTGAGGAAAAAGTGGGACAGATGTTCATGGTCCGCCTGATTATGCCGCAGTTCGTCAACATCAGGAACCCTGAATATCTGAAATGGCTGGAACAGATTGAACACTACCATCTGGGATCTGTCCTGCTGACTGTCCCTGCCGATGGGCCATCGCTCTCCAAGAGCGAGCCGTATGAAGCGGCCATGCTGATTAACCAGCTTCAGCGCAAATCGAAAATTCCTCTGCTTGTTGCCGCCGACTACGAACGCGGCCTCTCCATGCGACTGAACGGCACAACTGTATTCCCCCACAGCATGGCCTTTGGCGCAGCCGGCAAACCAGAGTTCGCTGAAGGCTTTGGCAAGATCGTGGCGCAGGAAGGACGGGCCATCGGCGTGCAATGGAACCTGATGCCGGACGCCGACGTGAACTCGAACCCGGTCAATCCCGTCATCAATACGCGTTCTTTTGGTGAAGACCCCGCACAGGTCAGCACGCTGGTAAGCGCTTATATCCGCGGCGCGCACGGCTCAGGGCTCTTGACCGCGGCCAAGCATTTTCCCGGACACGGAGATACTGCCACTGACTCGCACCTGGGAGTGGCGGCGGTGAATCGGACGCGCGAACAGATTGAACAGATTGATCTGCCGCCTTTCCGCGCCGCCATTGCCGCCGGGACTGACGCCGTAATGGTAGCGCACGTCACCGCGCCATCGCTTGAGCCAAACAATTCCCGCGTGGCGACAAATTCCAGCGCGATTGTTACAGGAATTCTCAAGCAGCAACTCGGCTTCAAGGGACTGGTGATCACCGACGCGATGGACATGGGCGGACTCACCAGCATTTATCCTGAAGGCGGCGCTGCGGCGGCGCGCCATGCCGCGCTGGACACCCTGAACGCCGGCAATGACATGTTTCTCCTCTTCTCTGATCTTGACGGCGCTTACAAAGGACTGATTGACGCTGTGCGTAAAGGCGAAGTCCCAGAGAAGCGCATTGATGAATCCGTACTGAAGGTCCTGCGCGCCAAGGCGAGCGTCGGTCTGAACCTTGCCGCGCAG
>DATBCN010000544.1:0-3163 GCA_036270475.1 Candidatus Angelobacter sp.
TTCCCAGCGCTGAAAATGCGGCATTAACCGCATGGCGGCTGCACCGGCCGGAAGCATGAGCAATATGACTGTACTAGTCCTTGACGGACATAGCCGTGCGGCGGTTGAAACCATGCAGAGCCTGGGGCGCGCGGGTTTGCAGGTGGACCTGGCGGCAGAATCCAAAGACTGCCTGGCGATGCACTCGCGTTATGCCACGCGCAGGCTGCGGCAGCCGACTGATGCGGCGGGTTTCCATGCCTGGCTGCAGGCGCATGACAAAACTCGGAACTACGCGTTGATTGTGCCGGCGACTGAAGCGTCTCTGCTGATGTTGCGCCAACTGGATGAAAGCGATCCGCTGCGCCAGAAAGCAGTAATTCCCGGCAATGCAGCACTGGATACAGCACTGGACAAAGAAAAGACATGGCAACTGGCCCGCGAATTAGGTGTTCCGGCGCCGGGCGGTGTCTTGCTTACGTCGCCGGCGGAAATCGGGCAGGTTGAGCAGTTTCCTGTTGTCCTTAAACCAACGCACAGCAAAGTGATGGTCGATGGCACGCTGCGTACGCTCGCCGTGGCCGTGGTGAAAAATGAGGCAGAACGCCAGCAGCAATTGCGCCGGTGGCTTCCCCATACGCCAGTGCAGCAGCAACAATATGTTTTTGGCCGCGGGGTAGGCGCGGAATTTCTTTTTGATCGCGGACAAAAAGTCTGGCATTTTGCGCACGAACGCGTGCATGAATATCCTCTGTCCGGCGGAGCAAGTTCGTATCGCCGCTCCATTGCCCTTCCGCCAGGCTTGCTGGGCGACGCGGAGAAACTTCTCACGGTCCTCAAGTGGCACGGGGTGGCCATGGTCGAATTCAAGATGGACGCCAAAGGCCGATATTGGCTGATGGAGATCAATCCGCGACTGTGGGGATCTCTGGCGCTCTCAATCGACGCGGGCGTTGATTTTCCCATGGGCCTGCTGCAAGTGGCGCAAGGCCAGCAGCCGCCTCCGCAGCCCGAATACAAAGTCCATTACTACACGCGCGATTTGCGCACAGACATTGACTGGCACAAAAGCAATCTACTGGCAAATCCGCAGGATCCGCTGCTCCATACCAGATCCAGAGTGGGCTCGGTTCTGGAACTTTTGCGTCCGCTGACTGGCCGTGAAAGCTGGGACCATTTTGACTGGCGCGATCTCGGCGTCACGCGCCGTGCGGTTACGCTTGCTATCACAGACCAGCTTCGGCCCATCTACCGCAAGTTCAAAAGCCGGCAAGAACGGCGGCGGCTTATCACTCGCCACAAAGCCCTCCTGCAACGGCTGGCTGCCTCAGGCGGACCAGGGAAGATTGTTTTCCTGTGCTACGGAAACATCTGCCGCAGTCCCCTGGCGGCCAAGCTCGCCGAACAGCGCATCGGCGGCGTGGTGATCGAGTCGGCGGGCTTTCATGCAACGGAAGGCAGAACTTCTCCGGAGAAAATGTTGCGCATCGCGGGCGCGTTTGGCACGGACCTCTCTGGCCATAGGTCAACGCGAGTTACCCGTGACATACTTGCCAAAGCCAGCCTGGTGGTGGCCATGGACCAGGAAAACCTCGCCAGCCTGCAACGTGAATTTCCGGAAATAAAGGCGCGCACAACTTTACTGGGCCTTTTTGGAACCCCACCCACATCGGAAATTGCCGATCCCTATCTGGCTGATGAAGCGGAGGCCAATAAGATCGCCCAGCAGGTACGGTCAGGGATTGATGGTCTGGCGCGCTGGATTGCCAGTAACAAGTCCCCACAAGCTACGCAACAGAAGTTCCTTCCACTGCCGCCAGCGGCCAATAGCGCCAGCGACCAATGAAGGAAAATTCACGCGTAAATTGTGAAATGTATTGCATACAGGGGAAAAGCCACCCTTTCAACTTCTGCGGTAATCCTCTCAAACTGTTGATTATAAATGGTATTACTGCGAATAATTTGGCCCACTACTTGCCTTGTAATAGGGTGGCCGCTCTGGCACCATAACAGGGTTCCCAACCAGGTTACGCATGTACTCAAGTTTTTATGGCTTAAAACAAGATCCGTTCCGGCTGACGCCTGATCCGCGATTTCTCCATCTGGCAGAGCCGCACAGAAATACGCTACGCGCCATGGTGGAAGGTGTTGCCGGACGCAAGGGCCTGCAGGTTGCCATTGGCCCGATTGGCACCGGCAAGACAACTCTGCTTTATTGCCTGCAGCACATCCTGTCCCACGAAGCCACGCGTGAACGTCCGCTGCGTACCGCATTTGTAGTAAACCCGGCGCTGACAGCCGACGAACTTTTTGAGTCTTTATTTGATGAGCTTGAAATTCATGCATCGGCGGCCACCAAGCCGGCCCGATTGCGCGCTCTGCATGAGCTGCTGCTGCAGTCGCACAAAAGCAACAGCGCGGTGGTAATCATTATTGA
The DNA here is from genome assembly GCA_036270475.1 of Candidatus Angelobacter sp. GTDB lineage: Bacteria > Acidobacteriota > Terriglobia > Terriglobales > Acidobacteriaceae > Angelobacter. The sequence goes on from DATBCN010000544.1 coordinate 2,417, forward strand.
TGAGGCGCATCTGATGCCGCCGGAACTCATTGAAGAAGTGCGGTTGCTGATGAATCTGGATAACTATCCGGTAAATGTTTTGCAAATCATTTTGAGCGGCCAGCCGGAACTTTTGCCACTGCTGATGAAACCGGAACTGGCAGCGTTGCGGCAGCGTATTTCAGTCACCACCAAGCTGCGCGCACTGACTTTGATGGAGACGAGGGCCTACATCGCGGAACGGCTGCACGTTGCCGGATTGCGCGGTGAAAGTCCATTCACAACGCCGGCACTGGAAGAGATCCACAAGCAGACGAACGGCGTGCCGCGGCTGATTAACTCAGTTTGCGACCACACCTTGGCAATTGGTTTCCGGCGCCAGACGAAAAGAATCGGTCCGGACTTTGTGATCGAAGCGGCCGAAGAAATGGGACTGATACAGCTTTCTGCCATCAGCATGGAAAACACCGCAAGCCCAATGGGGCTGGCGCAAACAGGTTCTTAGTATCGAATCAATTAAAAGCAGTCTAAAGAATCCACACAGGGACAAATGACGGCATGAGCAAATTTTTTAATGAAACGCGCAGCGCACAACAAATCAACCCCGTTCCAGCAACCGCCAGCGTAGACATTCAGGAACTTGTCAGCTCGCTTAAGCAGAACATGGAGAGCGACAGCTCCACGGCGGCGGCGCAATCCGGCGAAATGGACCTGAGCCAGTTGCTGCAGCCGCTCAAAGAGTCGCATGAAGTTGCGTCACAGGTTGCC
>DATBCN010000545.1:0-4150 GCA_036270475.1 Candidatus Angelobacter sp.
GGCAGGGAAATCCTACCCGCTTTTTCACCCGGCGGTTCCGCTAAACCCTTTATTTTCAATTGCTCCACAAATGGCACAGAGGGTGCAATAACACAAGCCAGACGAAGTGGCGCGCATCGGGGCGCTTTCGAATGGATCTAACGGCCAGAGATCCCTCGAAAGTGCCTCGTTGCATTTTGAGCCGGTATGCAGGGTGAGTGAGGCAGCGCCGAGCGGGAGCCTGCAGGCGAAATCCTGAGCCGAAGGCGAAGGATCTAACGCTTTCTCGTTTTTAGCAAGCTAAAAACCTACCCCGCCAGATCTGTCCCTCTCCTTACGCCACCATTATGGGCAACAATTAAACATCCTGCGTTTCTTGTCCGACTCACAGTCGCAGAGATCAGTCGTACAAAGCGCTTCCGGACCGCAAGCTTCAAAAGCACAAGATGGCATAGGCGACGGGAGTCCAAGAGATACTGCTGCCCCGGTTGTTGACCCTGACTTTGAATATTGCCCCGCGTTGGTACTCACGATCACTGTCGCAGAATCTACAGGGGTAAACCCGATGAGTCCTGGCGCAGCAGTGATGATCCCGTAGGTTATAAACGAGAACGAGCCGCTTGCGGGAAGAGAGCCTGAGACCATCATTGTGTTAAAGACCGGCCCGAACGATGTATTTTCCGCGCCTCCAAACGAAACATTCACTCCCTGGAAGCCGCCCGCACCCGGCGTAACATTGCCGGTAAACCACATTCCGTTAAAGCTCAACACTACTCCTGGCTGCCAGCTGGTTATCTTCAAGGAAACCGGAAAGCCGAGCGTGACCTGGTCCTGGTCCAGAGTTGTGGAGCGTGGGGCAAAAGCGCGATTGAGAACATCTGCAAGGCGGGCGCCGGCTTTGGCCAATTGTTTTTCAATCACCGGCGATGCCACGGTGACATAGTGCTGATCAATCTTCTCGTGCAAAGCCAGCATTCGCTGCCCGATATTATTGTCGTCAGCGCAGGTAGAGACCGGGACGGGATCTTCCGGGGTAATAGCGGCAGGCAGCTTGCCATAGGTGATGCTGCTTGCCAGTTGATGGCTTTCCCATGCCCAACCTTCAATATCGACAGAGGCAATCTTCCATCGCATGATCTGTGCCCCGTAGCGGAGGGCCAGCGCGTCGGCAAAATGCTTAACGTCAGCATCATGGCTTTCACGCCGTATGCCGGCGATTCTCTCCAGAATGGAAGTGTCCCAAACTCCGTGGAGATTGGGAGAAGAACTGGAGTGGTCTCCTTCCTTGGTTTGTAGTTCAAAGAAGTTGACGGGAACGCAATTTCCACCACGATCATTGTTACTGACCACATGCAGTGGCTGGTGCATGTCTCCCATAAGATGGACAACAAACATCAGCGCCTTGATTTTGTCTTCGCGCGCAGCTTTTGCCGATCGCAATACCATCAATTGTTTTTCAATGGCCCGGTTCACGCATAATGGATCGCAAAACTCAGTGAGCGCCGGCTCCTCTTTCACGGTGAGGGGGATGTCCCAGAAATGCCAGTTGCCCGTGGAAGGATCTTTGTCACGATAGTCGTCTGCCCATGTTGCAACGTCTGTCATCGGCCCCAGAGTGGTCTGCCCGCAGAAGCGTTTGAGCGTGGGATCAATGGGAGAACCGCTCAACAGGTCCAGCACAGCCTGCCGGGCGTTTGCAGTCAGTTGCTTTTGGGCGATCAGGGCAACAATCTGGTGTCCAGAACATCCCCAGCCAAAGCTGAATGAACTGGTTGCGCAAAGAAACAGAAAAAGCAGGAAACAGCGAGACACATGGTGCATAAAGCCTCCAGCCTGCAACAAGATTTTCCTGATGCTTGGGTCAGACCAACTGCACTTTTTCCCGCAGATCAATCCCGGCGCGGCGCAGGATTCCCGCAATCTCGCCGTCATTCAGCCGGGAAGCGTCATACTCCACGCGGATAGTGTGTTCTTTTTCGTCAAACTTGATCTTGCGGACGCCATAAACTTCCCAGGCGTTGTTGAGTGCCGACATTTCTTTTTCGCCGGGCGGCGTGCCGTATTTGAAAACCACGTCAAGCAGGGTCATCCAGTTTTCCCCTCGAACGGTTCAACTTGGCTGTTGCGTGCCAGCCAGAATTTTGCGGAACTCTCCAAATATATCTCAAAATGGCCTGCCGCCGTTGACCATGCATACCCCTGGGGGGTATTCTAATACTGTAAAGCAAAAGGGCATATGCCGAAGAAATCCGCGCTAAAACAATCGCACCGCTCCATTCCGCGTGAAGCAGGCGGGCGGCAGGACCTGTTGCTCCGCCTTCGCCGCATTGAAGGACAGGTCCGCGGAGTCCAGAAGATGGTGGAAGAAGAACGCTACTGCCCGGACGTGCTGGTGCAAATGTCCGCTATTCATGAATCATTGCGCGCGGTCGAGCGAATTCTGATGAAAGACCACTTGCAACACTGCGCCACACAGGCCCTGCGCTCTGGCGACGCCAAACTAGCGCATCGCACCTATGACGAGTTGACAGAACTTTTTTACCGGCACGCCCGCTAAGGCAAGGGACCCTATGCTTCCAGAAAAAGCGGACCATACCAAACCGATTCCAGGCAAAACTGCCGTCAAAGATCCCGTCTGCAATATGGAGGTTGACCCCGCCAGCGCACCTGCCTCGGCCGGATACAAGGGAAAGACCTTTTATTTTTGCTGTCCCAGTTGCCAGCAGAAGTTCAACGCTGATCCGGAAAAGTATCTGGCGCCCAAACCTTCTGGAATACAGATGGTCCAGATCGGCGGTTCTGCTCCAAAAACGCCAGCTGCGCCCGAGCACCAACATTCAGGCGGGAAGGGAACCGTCACATACGTTTGTCCCATGGACCCAGAGGTCCGCGAAGGCAAACCCGGCGCATGCCCTAAATGTGGCATGGCCCTGGAGCCGGAAACGGTGGAATACACCTGCCCCATGCATCCGGAGATTGTCCGCGACGGTCCTGGCAACTGCCCAATTTGCGGCATGGCCCTGGAGCCGCGCGTCACCGCCGGCGTTCACCATGAAGATGATTCTGAGTTGCGCAGCATGCAGTGGCGGTTCTGGGTTGGCGTGGCTCTCAGTGTTCCTCTTTTGGCGATTTCCATGGGCGGGATGTCTCCCGGCAGTCCGTTGCACAACCTGCCCTCGGGATGGATGAACTGGCTGCAACTGGCGCTGGCTACTCCGGTAGTCCTTTGGGGAGGTTGGCCTTTCTTTCAGCGCGGATGGGCCTCACTCATCAACCGGCACTTGAACATGTTTACGCTGATTGCCATGGGTACAGGCACGGCTTATTGCTACAGTCTGGTCGCCACGCTGGCGCCGGGTGTCTTTCCTGAATCCTTCCGCGCCCACGGCGGAGGGCCGGAAGTTTACTTTGAAGTCAGTGCCATGATCGTCACGCTGGTACTTCTTGGACAGGTATTAGAGCTGCGCGCACGCCGCCAGACCAGCTCCGCTATCAAAGCATTGCTCGATCTCAATCCTAAAACAGCGCGTCGAGTGCGCGCTGACGGCTCGGACGAGGAGATTCCTCTGGAACATATCCGCCGGGATGATCGCCTGCGTGTTCGACCCGGCGATCGTGTCCCTGTGGATGGCGTTTTGGAAGAGGGAATCAGCGCCATCGACGAATCCATGATTACCGGCGAATCCATGCCAGTGGAGAAGCTCTCTGGTTCAAAGGTTGTGGGCGGAACGGTGAACCAGGTCGGCTCTTTCATTATGCGCGCGCAGAAGCTCGGTCCGGAAACCTTGCTGGCGCAAATTGTGCGCATGGTGGCGGAAGCCCAGCGTAGCCGCGCTCCCATCCAGTCGCTTGCGGATAGAGTCTCGGGCTATTTCGTGCCGGCGGTAATCCTGGTTGCGGCTCTTACGTTTGGCGTATGGGCAATCTGGGGGCCGCAGCCTCGCATGGCGCATGCGCTGGTGAATGCCGTAGCTGTGCTTATCATTGCGTGCCCGTGCGCTCTGGGTCTGGCCACGCCAATGGCTGTAATGGTAGGAACTGGTCGCGGCGCACGCGCAGGTGTGCTGGTGAAGAACGCTGAAGCGCTGGAAATCATGGAGAAAGTAGACACGCTGGTGTTGGACAAAACCGGTACGTTGACAGAAGGGAAGCCGCAGCTAACATCGATTCT
>DATBCN010000546.1:0-2711 GCA_036270475.1 Candidatus Angelobacter sp.
AGCCTGAAACGAGGCACAAAATCCCCCTCGACCGTTCGGTGACCGTCCGGTCGAATTGGATAAGAGCTTTGTTTGCAACAAAACGCTTACCCCTGGGTGGGGCTATGTAGAAGAAAGGCAGTTTTTAGCTCTTAGCCATTAGCTTTTAGCTAAACCCAAAACCAAAACCAACCTGAGAGCCTCTGAACCCTACGCCAATTGAGGCCGAATCGCTGAAGTACGCGGCGCGCGGCTTTATCGCTCCAACGTTCCACTCCCTTTCCCAGCAGTTCCATTGGCCATCGGTAATGCGCGGGTCCAGGGCAAGTGCGGATATGCTTGCTCCAGCAGAAGTAATGGGAGTTTTACGCATGAAAAACCGCCTGGCCGCCAAAGTCCTGATATCCGCCGCAGTCGTTTTTGTGCTGGTGTTTGCCCTGGGTTACAACCTGGCCGCGCAATCCCGCAGCGTGCAACGCACACAGGCAACAACCGCCAGCGCCGGACGCACTGACCTGAACAGCACCTTGATTGATCTGGACCGGGTTGCACAGGCCACGCAAAGCGACATTGCCAACATGCATGTTGAGAAATGGAAGTCAGGATGGAAATCGGGCTTCCTGAAAGACGGCTCGCACAAGGAACAGGCCCAGCAGGCCGCCGGATCATTGCAGCGCAACCTGGCCAACGCCCTGCCGGGATTGATCCATGACGTGCAGAGCACCCGCGGCAGCATCTCCACCACCTTTAAGCTCTATGACGATGTAAGCCTGGTGTGTGAAGCCGTGGACTCGTTGATCGCCGCCAGTGAAGGCGCCGGCAAAAAGAGCGATGCCGCCCCGCTGGTGGATGATTTTTCCGCCCTGGCGCGCATTCGCCGCTCGCTTTCTAACTACATTCAGCAGGCCTCGTCCACGCTGGAAACCAAAGGCAGAGCGCCCTACGCCTTGGTTGCGCCGCAGCCTCTGCCAACTGCTGCTCAGCAATCGGCTGCGCCGCGGCAGATAACTGCAGCGTCTTCGCCCCAGGCAATTCGGCCCCAGGTAATCACGGACAATCAGGGCGTGAAAAAGATCATCATCGATGACACCATCCCGGAGAAGAAGTCCGCTGCGCCTGCTCCCAAAAAGAAACCGGTAACACTGTCTAATCTGGAATAAGTTTCTTCAGCAAAAGCCGCTTACCTGCTAACGAGCCAGGCTTCAGCCGTGTCTATAACCATGGGCAGATTTCCGCACGCTGGTTTGGAGCGCGCCATTGGCTCCCGGAAGATCTCACACGACCCTGACAGCGATCCAAAACAATCAGTGAATCCTCCACAGAGAGTTCCCGCTCAAAACAGTGAAGATATTTTGGCCGCAAATATCTGGTGTTAGCGCGTCAAGGCTATAAGGCAAGGTGCGGCTGTGCGATTGGCCCCCCTGGGCTTTGGGAAAATCTGTAACCAGATTACAATTAAGGCATCATTACATTTTGTAATACTTGAATTTGCAATACTTGAGAAAACCATGTCTTCATTACCTCTACCGATTGCCGCATTTCTCGCTGGAATCGTTTCATTTCTGTCACCCTGCGTTCTTCCGCTGGTTCCGGGCTATGTCTCATTGATCTCCGGCGCCAGCGTGGAAGAGCTGCAGACGAAAGACCGTAAGCTGCTGAATACAGTGCTTTTGCACTCTATTATGTTCATCCTGGGCTTTACCGTGGTCTTTGTGATGCTGGGCGCCGCAGCTACAACCGTGGGAGGCTGGGCCAGAGAATATAAACGGCAACTAACCTGGATTGCCGGAGCTGTCATCATCATCTTCGGCCTGCACCTGACCGGCATTTTGAAGATTAAAGCTCTCTACGCGGACAAGCGGCTGCATTCGGTGAAAGGCGGCAAGTCCCCGATTGGCGCATTTGTGGTTGGCTTTGCCTTTGCCTTTGGATGGACACCGTGCCTTGGCCCGATTATCTCTTCCATCCTGATACTTGCAGGCACCGTGGAGACAGTCACCAAAGGCGTGCTGCTGCTCTGGGTTTACTCCCTGGGCCTGGCCGTGCCGTTCCTGCTTACGTCAATATTAATTGACCGCTTCCTGGGCTTTTACAGCCGCTTCCGCAAGCACCTGCACACGCTGGAAGTGATCAGCGGCGGGGTCATGATGGCGCTTGGGGTTTTGATTTTGATCGGCCGCTTTACGGTTCTTTCCAGCTATCTTGGATTTTTAAACCGTTTTACCTGGTGAGGGAATTGCCTTGAACAAGAACGTCATCTTTATTCTTTGCGTAGTAGTGGCGATTACCGGCCTGTTGCTGGTGGGCAAGCGTGGGTCCAAGCTGCCCGAATCGGCTGGAGCAGGCAATACACAAAACACCTCCGCGCCAGTCCAAAGCGCCGGAGATCCCGCCAAGGGTTCCGTAGCGCCCACGTTTGAGTTGAAAAGCATTCCCGATGGCAAGTCTATTTCGCTGGCTTCGCTGCGCGGCAAAGCCGTGCTGCTGAATTTCTGGGCCACATGGTGCGGGCCCTGCAAAATCGAGATGCCCTGGCTGGTGGAGCTGCAAAAGAAATACGGTCCGCAAGGCTTACAGATTGTTGGCGTTGCCATGGACGATACCGAGGACAAAGAGATCGGGGATTTTGCCCACAAAATGGGCGTGAATTACGTGGTCCTGAAAGGGACGGAAAAAGTTGGCGACCTCTACGGCGGCGTCGACCGTCTGCCGCTCACCTATTACATTGATCG
>DATBCN010000547.1:0-2165 GCA_036270475.1 Candidatus Angelobacter sp.
TGCAAGAAGGCCGGCATCAAGGCGCTTCGCCTTGAAGTTGGACGGGAAAACAAGTCCGCTCAATCTCTCTACCGCACGGCAGGATTCAAACAAGACGAACGCAACCTGATGACCAGGTGGCTCTAACCCTTTGTTACGATCGGCCAGCTTTACACGGCCATCGCCAGAATTTAAGCTTCTCCATTCCGCCAGGAGTCTTCCCGATGAAATTTTGCCGGCTTAGTGTGACCGTAATTTTTTTCATGACGTGCGTTGCCGCCTTTGGCACAGATTATCCCGCGCCGCAATCCGGCGCTTATGTGGTCAAGGACTTTCAGTTTAAGTCCGGTGAAAAACTGCCTGAAGTCAAGCTGCACTATTACACATTGGGCATGCCTCAGAAAGACTCCAGCGGCAAAGTCCGCAATGCCGTACTCATCCTGCACGGCACGGGCGGCAGCGGACGCCAGTTTCTTACGCCAAATTTTGGAGGCGTGCTGTTTGGTCCCGGCCAACTGCTGGACGCAGCGAAATATTTCATCATCCTGCCGGACAACGTGGGCCACGGCGAATCAAGCAAGCCCAGTGACGGCCTGCATATGCGCTTTCCGCACTATGAGTATGACGACATGATCGAGTTGCAATACCGCCTGCTCACGCAGGGCCTTGGCGTGAATCATCTGCGGCTGGTGATGGGCACATCCATGGGAGGCATGCATAGCTGGCTGTGGGCGGAGCAGCACCCGGATTTCATGGACGCAGCCATGCCGCTGGCCAGCCAGCCGGTGGAGATTGCCGGGCGCAATCGGATGATGCGGCGCATGATCATGGACGCCATCCGCACTGATCCAGACTGGAGCAACGGTGAATACAAACAGCCGCCACACGGCCTGGCCGCCGCGCTGGACATTCTGCTGATCATGGGCAGCGCGCCGCTGCAGATGCAGAAAGACGAACCTACGCGGGAAAAAGCCGACGCTTACCTGGAAAACTTTGTGGCCACGCGGACCAAAACCACTGACGCGAATGACATGCTCTATTACTTTGACGCGTCGCGGAATTACAATCCTGAACCGCTACTGGAAAAAATCACCGCGCCATTGACCGCCGTCAACTCCGCCGATGACGCCATCAATCCGCCCGAACTCAAGATTATTGACCGTGATATTCAACGCGTGAAGAATGGCAAGTACGTGCTGCTCCCGATCACCGACCAGACGCGGGGCCACGGCACACACTCCTGGCCGGCGATTTGGGGCGATCATCTGGCCGAGCTGCTGAAACGCTCACAGCAATAACTTCTTTTATTTTGGGCGTCCGCAATGTAACGACAGAGCAAGGAATGGTGAAATGGGCTTTTTGAAAGAAATCAAGGGCTGGCTGGGGATCGATCCTGATGCGAGCACACCAGTGGGCCAGGTGAGCCAGGACAACCCCCTGTTCGTCTATATCAAAATGCCTGGCGACCTCGATCCAATCGACCGCGAAGAACGGTTTGGCGACCCTTTGCGGGAGGCTTTGGAGAAAGAACATTTAGGGGCCGTTACGGGTGGCGGATCACAATTTTCAGCAGACGATGACGATAGTGAAAACTCTGTTGAATTCTGCGGACTCGATGTTGATCTCTATGAAGCCGTGAAAGGGCTCGCCTTACTCCGCCGCGCACTTGTGGGCTTGCACGCTCCTCCGGGAACAGTGCTGCTCTATGAACTCGACGGGCATGAGTGGGAGGAACCTGTTTATCGCATGGAGAGCTAGCTGTTCGCTGTGACCAGATGTAACCTGGGTTCACGTGAGAGCCGCTCTACCGTCTCTTCCAGCCTAACGTCAAAGCCGAGGCCGCATTTGGGGCAGACGATCTGCTGAACGCCCGATGAAAGGCTTGCCGTCCTGCGTACCGGGAATGAATCCCCTTTAGGGCATTCGACGAAGGTGATGTCTCCTGCAGCCATAAACGCGCTCCTCATCTGGTGCAGCGTTCCTTGTGCAATCTCAACGCTGCTAAAAACCTGACGCTGATCACGATATCGGTCAACGAAAGCGGCGAACAAGTTACTGTAGTGCGATTACTGTTGCGCAGGCGGGAACCGCGGGCTGGCGCGGATTCTTTTCCGCACCAAAATGGGAAGGCTAGGAAACGAAAAATTCACGCACGATCAATCACATGAAGCGGTCTTATGTCTGCG
>DATBCN010000548.1:0-3302 GCA_036270475.1 Candidatus Angelobacter sp.
CACAAGCAGGCAAGCCAACATCAGGCCAACCACATTTACCTTCCCCGGCTTTACCAAAGAGAATGCTCCATGGTGGCAATGGATGAGCTGCCGCCGCGTCGGCGACCATCAGTTCAATCGCTATCGCAGAAAATAATTCGCCCCCAACGTTAGCTCTGAACTAAAACGCAGGGCTCCTCACTCCTATTCGTGCGCTGATGAAAGCACGCACTCATTTACGGGGTTCGGAATGACTAGCGCGCAATAGTCCGCTATTTCCTTCCCGCCGCTTCCACGCTACGCGTGGGATCAGCGCCTTTCCAGGTGACATCCGCGGTTGGTCCATAACTTGAGGGCACGGGTTTGCCCAGAAGCCGCAGATACACGCTGAGCTGCGTGCGATGATGCGCCGTGTGCAGCACCCGCCGCCAGAAGATCCATATGCGCTGGCGCTCCACGTCAAAAAATGGGACGACTGCCAGCCACCATGTTTGATCGCGGCCGGCCATGCGCTCCAGCCGGGGACGGCACAGCTCCTCATTGCGGCGGCAAAAGCCGGCGGGCGTAAACTCCCGCGGCAGAAGGCTGGCCGGCTCCGGCTCGCCATTCATTTCTTCGCCTTTCAGGCCAATAAACTCGGCAAAGAAGCGGCGCTCGGAAAGAAGCTGGTGCTTCATTATGTCCAGCACGCTGCTGGAGCGGTCCGCTGGTTTGAATGCCATGTCTTCCACGGCGAACTGCCGCCACAAGCTGACAACCTTGTTCGTCTCGCTGGCATAGGTATCCAGCAGATGTTGAAATACAGGGTCGGTTGCGCGGGGCACCTGAGTTTCAGGAATCGCGGTGTATTCGTATTGCATGGGCATGGCAGCAGCCCCCCTCGAAACCATGCTGCTACCAGAACTTGGGGACAGTCAAATCCCCGCACCCCTAGCCATTTGGGCAGGTACTAAACAAAATTCAGAAACCCGGCGCAAGAGCCTGTAATCTACTTGAGACCGTTGTTGTGATTGGAGTAGCTCTTGGCTTCCCAGATTGAAACAAACCAGATTGAAACAAAAAAGATTGATGTAAAAAATACCAACGAAAACAAGCCAGCCGCAAAGACGCCTGGCGCCAACCAGACCGACGCGAAGAAAAAGAAATCCGCCGGGCAGCAGCTAAAAGCCGTATGGCCCATGATCTGGGAACTGGTGCGCCCGCGCCGCGGCCTGCTGGCCTTCAGTTTTCTGCTGCTGCTCATTGGCCGCGTTTGCGGACTGGTGCTGCCTGCCGCACCCAAGTTCCTGATTGATGACGTCATCGGCAAGCACCGCGCTGATCTGTTGCCGCTGCTGGTTGCGGCCGTGGCCGCTGCCACGCTGGTCCAGGGCGTAACGTCATTTGCCTTGACGCAACTGCTCTCCAAGGAGGCCCAGCGGCTGATCACCGAATTGCGCCGCAAGGTGCAGACGCACGTGGGCCGTCTCTCACTGAACTACTATGACGCCAATAAGACGGGCGCACTGGTATCGCGCATCATGTCAGACGTGGAAGGCGTGCGCAACCTGATTGGCACGGGCCTGGTGGATTTCTGTGGCGGCGTGCTTACCGCCCTACTCGCCCTGGGCTTTCTGCTGAAATTCAACGCGCAAATGACCGGGATCGCCATTGGCTTTCTGATCGTCCTGATGGTGGCGCTGGGCCGGGCCTTTAAGACGATCCGGCCAATCTTCCGCGATCGCGCCAAGATCAACGCGGAAGTCACAGGGCGGCTCACCGAATCGCTGGGCGGCGTGCGCGTGGTAAAGGGCTATCATGCGGAAGACCGCGAGTCGTCCGTTTTTGCCGGCGGCGTGCAGCGCCTGCTGGAAAATGTATTAAAAACACTTACCGCCACTTCGCTCATGGGGTTGACCTCCGTTGTAATGCTGGGAGCGGTCAGCTCCATCATTATGTATATGGGCGCGCGCCAGATTCTTGCCGGACACATGACGGTGGGCCAGCTCTTTAGCTACACCATGTTCCTTGGCTTTCTGATTGCCCCGGTGGCGCAGATTGCCAGCATCGGCACGCAAATCACCGAGGCGCTCGCCGGACTGGACCGCACGCGTGAAGTGCTGGCCGAAGGCCGTGAAGACCAGGACCCGGACCGCACCATTGTGCTGCCCTCGATTGACGGAAAGATCGAATTTGATCGCGTGAATTTTTCTTATGAGCCGGGGAAGCCGGTGCTGGAAGAGATCAGCTTTCAATCGCAGCCGGGAACAGTGACCGCGCTGGTGGGATCTTCCGGCTCGGGCAAGTCGACGATTATCGGCCTGACCGCGGCGTTTTATAAGCCCACCGCGGGCCGCGTGCTGATTGATGGCACTGACCTGAGCAAGGTCCGGCTGGATTCCTACCGCAGCCATCTCGGCGTGGTGTTGCAGGACTCGTTTCTGTTTGACGGCTCCATCCGCGAGAACATTGCCTTCTCTCATCCCGGCGCGACCGATGAAGAAATTTTGCAGGCCTGCCGCATCGCCCGCGTGGACGAGTTTGCCGAGCGTTTTGCGGAGAAGTACGACACCATCATCGGCGAGCGTGGCGTAAAGCTTTCCGGCGGGCAGCGCCAGCGGGTCTCTATTGCCCGCGCTGTTCTGGCCGATCCCAAGGTCCTGATTCTGGATGAAGCCACGTCGAGCCTGGATTCAGAGTCCGAGGCATACATTCAGCAGGGGTTGAAATACCTGATGGCAGGCCGCACCACGTTTGTAATCGCGCACCGCCTTTCCACCATCCGCCAGGCCGATCAGATTCTGGTGGTGGAAGCCGGGAAAATCGTGGAGCATGGCCAGCACGCCGAACTGCTGGCGCTGCAGGGCCGCTATTACGATCTCTATACCCGCCAGCACGGACTGGAAGAAAACCTGTTTCTTGCACCGGGTGAAGGCGACAAGGTGGAAGAAAAGAACGGAGGCGCGCGCGGCGCGGGCGCTGCCGTACCCGATGCCGTTAGCCTGATCAGGGGACAAGGGTTTTAGGCGGAATTCTACCCGGCACAACTATTCAGTTTTTCCACCTGGTGCCGATGAGTAGCTGAATGCGAACTTCCAAGTTCGCGAATGAACACGGATCGCGCCGATCTGTCCATCCGCGCAGTGGGCGAAATCCCGAGCCAAAAGGCGGTGGTGCCGGATTAAGCACTTGTATTCTGGCTGGAAGCGCCTGACAATTCCTCTCGGCTTACCCTTTCTCATTTTGAACTTCCTGTCTTGAGGAGGCACAGATGTTTTACGTTCGTATTTGTGTCGTGGTATTGCTGGTGTTTTCAGGATTTTCCACGGCATCCGCTTTTCCGG
>DATBCN010000549.1:0-4731 GCA_036270475.1 Candidatus Angelobacter sp.
AAAAGACAACGCCATTGCCGATCTGCGCAAGCTCATGGGCGCTACCAATCCCGCCAACGCTGAAGAAGGCACCATCCGCAAAAAGTGGGCGTCCAGCATTGAGCACAACGCCATCCACGGCTCTGACGCGGACGAAACAGCCCGCTTTGAGTTGAGCTATTTTTTTGCCGGCTATGAATTCTGCAAGTAACACTGCCGCGAACGCTGTGAAGAATTTTTTCCGAAGTCCCGAGCGCGGTGAGGGAGATCTATCGCAACTCGAAAATATTGAAGTGGACGCGGCGCAAACCAGTTTTGATCTTTGCTCAAGGTTCGCGGCCAGGGGTTGGGGGGCAATAGTGGTCCCTCACCCGCCAGCAGCGGCGAGTTCGAGATTTTAAAAAAAAGTCCAGTTGCAACGCGGACAAGCGAGGGGACCCTATGCCACTGATTCAAGTCACCATGCTGAAAGGGCGCACCGTGGAGCAAAAAAGAAAGCTCGCGGAGCGCCTTACCCAGGCGATGGTGGAGGAAGCAAACGCGGCCAAAGAAGCCGTGACCATCACGATTATTGAGGTAACCCGCGAGGATTACGCCAGCGGCGGCGTGCTGATGGCCGACAGAAAGTAGCTACTGCGGTTCCAGAGTTGCTGTATCCTTCTCGTGGTGGAGCAGGCATTTATGCCTGCGGTAACCTAGCATCCATTGCCGGCTTTAGCCACCGAGGTAAGCCTGTCTGGGTACATTAACTTGGGAAGCGCTCTAGTCCACCACCCGGTAAAGGTCTCTGCTTCTGTGTTCCATAATGGCGTCCAGGCCGCCGATTACATACTCCCTGAAGTGCGCTGAGTCACGATGGGCCTGGAGCGCCGCTTCATCTTTATATTGTTCGTAGAACATGAATTTGCGCCGATCTTCCGTCGACTGGTGGCCGATATACATCAGGCAGCCCGGCTCCTGGCGTGAATGCTGGTGCAGAATGCGGATGTACTCCAGGCATTTTGCTTCAGTACCGGGCTTCACCAGCATGTCAACTTTAAGAACGATCACGTCCAATCACTCCTCCACGAACCGGTAGCTTGCGTGGCTGTCGTAATCAATATCATGTTTCCGCTTCAGTTCCTGAATGAAGCGCAAGGTCGTTTGCGTGTGAGGGCCAACGCCCTCGTTCGTGTGCAGCAGCATCTCTTCCAGACAACTGTTCAAGCTCATGCGTTTGTGCTTTGCCAGGTCCTGGAGCAGAGCGGCAAGCCGTTTCTCCAGCCGCACCGGCACGTCCACGCGCTCAATCTTGATCGGCGGCCCGGTATTCAACAGGTGATGGCCAAATGAAAGATGGTACCCATTCAGGTCGCGCACACCGTAGTCTCTGATTCCGTAATCCCTGTCGGCAATCTCTACCGTCACTTCAACGCCGTTGGCGCGATGAAATTCGTGAAGCTGGTCGGCGTCGCCGACGAGGAAAGAGACGGAGCAGCCCTTGGGATTGGGCGTGCCCTTTTGCAGGAACATCTGCACCTTGTCCAGATTCACGCCCGCGAATGTCGGCGGCTCGCCTCCCCAGGTAAATCCCAGAGTGAACCCTAGCTTTTTGGTGTAGAAGTCAATGGCTGCAGGAATGTCGCTGGCCGCCAACACGGCATGGATTTGGTCGCATTCAATGAAGGAAGGGGCCGGGTTCGCCATGGCGTCTCCTTACAAGCGTTCAAAATTAAAACGTTATTTTGTCTTCACACTTTTTGCGGCACAGGCTTTACAGCACGGCTCTTGGCCCGCGTTGTTTTGCCAGCAGGGCCTTTCTCGGCGGAGTCAATGATTGCCTCGGCAAACTCGGGCAGCAGCATGGTCTGGTCGCGTTCCGGACCGGTGGAAACCATGCCGATCTTTGCTCCGCTCTCGCGTTCTATAAAGCGCAGATACTCCTGCGCCTTCTTTGGCAGATCATCAAAGCCGGCTGCTCCTTCCGTGGATTTCTTCCATCCCGGCATATTTTCATAGACCGGCTCTATCTGGTCAAAGCCCGTGGCCAGCGCGGGAATCGAGTCATACTTTTTGCCTTTGCTCTTGTAGCCCACGCAAACCGGGACCTTGTCCAAAACGTCCAGCACGTCCAGTTTGGTTATCACCCACCAGTTCACGCCATTAATCATTTGGGCATAGCGCAGAAGCGGCAGGTCAATCCAGCCGCAGCGGCGGGAGCGTCCAGTGACCGCGCCATACTCATTGCCGCGCGCGCGGAGCTGCTCTGCCATTGGGCCCTCAACCTCGCTCGGGAACGGGCCGCCGCCCACTCGTGTGCAATACGCTTTGGTCACGCCAATCACATTCTGGATTGCGTTGGGTGGAACGCCGGTACCTGTGGCCGCGCCACCCGCCGTGCAGCTTGAAGATGTAACAAACGGATAAGTGCCATGGTCGATATCGAGCATGGTGGCCTGCGCGCCTTCAAACATCACTGAGCCGCCTTCGGCCAGCGCCTGATTGAGCATCACGGCGGTATCGGCAACGAATGGCGCAATCTGCTCCGCGGCCCGCGCATATTCGGCGTACATGCTGTCGGCATCAAGCGGATCAGAATTGAAGAGCGTGTGCGCGATCATGTTTTTCTCGCGGCAGGCGTTTTCAATCGTGGTCTTGAGCAATTTGGAATCGAGCAGATCGGCCACACGCAGGCCGCGACGGCCCATCTTGTCCTCATAGGCCGGGCCGATGCCGCGCGAGGTGGTGCCGATCTTTACGCGTCCGGGGGCGTTCTCCGCGCCCATTTCAATCATGCGGTGGTAAGGCAGAATCACATGCGCGCGATTGGAAACAAAAAGATTGCCATCCACCTGTACGCCGGTATCGCGCAGCATCTTTACTTCTTTCAGGAAGGCCAGCGGATCCAGCACCACGCCATTGCCGATTACCGACCGGCAACCTTGGCGCAGCACTCCGCAGGGCACAAGCTGCAGCACAAACTTTTTTCCCTTGATAATGACCGTGTGCCCGGCGTTGTGCCCTCCGGCATAGCGGGCTACCACGGAAAAATTGTGCGAGAGCACATCAACAATCTTGCCTTTGCCTTCGTCGCCCCACTGGGCGCCCACAATCACAGCTGTCTTGCCGCGCTTCACTTGGAATGCACACTCCTCGCTCAAACTATTTTTCGCAAACTAAAAATAATCCTGGGAAATCTGGACGGGAAAGTTTCTGTACTTATAGATTTTACCAAAGTTCAGGGAATTGCGGGCGGCAAGCCTGTGGGCGTGGGGGCCGCAACCACTCCTGAATCGCGCCTGTAAAAATACGGGCGCGATTCATTCGGGTGAAGGGTGTTTTGGGGCAGTTTATTTCTGTACTGGTTTTTCGAAATTCAACATCCAGTGGATGCCAAACTGGTCTTTGAACATGCCGAAGCGGGCGGCCCAGAATGTCTCCTGCAGCGGCATGGTAATTGTGCCTTTGGCGGAGAGCGCATTGAAAAGCTCCTCGGTTTCCTGGGCGCTTTCGCATTGCAGTGCAATGGAAAAATTGTCGCCCTGCTGGAAAGGCATGCCCACCATGTTGTCTGAAGCCAGCAACACTGCAGCGCCCTTGGTAAGCCTGGCGTGCATGGTCCGGTCTCTGGCTTCTTTCGGGATGTTGCCGCCCGGCATATCAGAGAAAGGCGCCAGTTGCAGGTCAGCGCCCAGGCATTGCTGGTAAAAGGTCATCGCTTCCCGGCAGTTTCCGTTAAAAATCAAATACGCGTTAATTTCCTTCATGATTCACTCCGTTTTTGTATTGGACATATGGCCTTGGGGTTAGACGGCTTCAGCGCCGCGTCGTTTACGCAGGGGGAGCAGAGCGCGCACTTTTTCATCGCGCAGAAACAGTCCGCCCCAAATGAACAAGCCCAGGTAGACCGGAAAAAGTATGTGGCTGAACCAGGGATCGCCCACGCGCAAATGGCTGGCCACCGCGCCGCCAAGATATCCGGTGAGCAGTACCGCGCCCAGAACCGCGCTGCGCGGAATCGCATACGCGGCAACGCAGACCAGAAGAACTATTCCGAGGCCAGCCGCCACACTGGTGGAATATCCCAACTGTGCGAAAGCTTTTATCGCCGGCTCGGGCAAAGGCTTGATGAGTTTAAAACCAGCATCCACCAGCAGGAACAATATGGCCAGGCCGCTGAGGATGCGTCCGGCCCAGATTACCTTCCTGGATGGAACTGGAGTTTGAGTTCCTGATTGCATGGGTCGTCTCCTTTTTTCAAGATGTTCAGATCTTTAAGCTTGTTCCTATCTTCAAGATGTTTTGGGCGCAAGGCAGAAAACTTGTCCATATCCCAACTTGCAATGATGGAAAAGCCCATTTTCATAAAGTCTCCTTATTAATGATCGCTACTTCGCTGCTTGATAAATGCGATTTATTGACTGACCAGGGCATGGATGTTGCCGTCAGGATCTTTAAACCACGCCAGTGTCAGGCCGCCGGCAATATGCAAATCGCCTTTTCGCGTGGTTTCTGGCAGATCATAGTGCTCAAACTTCACGCCCTTGGCGGCAAGCTCGCGCACCAGCTTCTCCACGTCGCCAACCACCCACGTGACTGCCGTAGCCTGGTTGGTCCCCGCGTACTGAGACGCATAGACAAACAATCGGGCCGATCCGCTCTGGTAGGCCCGCGTGCCTGGCCGCTGCGGCCCTGCTGGCTTTAGTCCCAGTATGTCCTCATAGAATTTGCTGGCGGTTTCGATCTTCTTTACGCCAATCGTCGCAATGGCAT
>DATBCN010000550.1:0-2740 GCA_036270475.1 Candidatus Angelobacter sp.
CCGAGGGTCATGGCAATCAGCAGGATGCCTAGGATGAATCCTGCATCGCCGATACGATTCACGATAAACGCTTTCTTGCCCGCATCCGATGCTGATTTCTTCAGGAAGTAAAACCCGATCAGAAGATAGCTGCACAAGCCCACGCCTTCCCAGCCGACGAACATGAGCAACATGTTATTCGCGAGGACGAGCGTGAGCATCGAGAACATGAACAAATTCATGTACCCGAAGAAACGGTAGTAACCGCCCTCGTGTCCCATGTATCCGATGGAATAGACGTGAATCAGGAAGCCTACGCCGGTCACGACCAGCACCATCACGCAAGAAAGCGGATCGAGCAAATATCCCCAGTCCGCAACAAAACTCACCAGTTGCCCGCTGGATTCCTTCATCGGCCCGGGCGTCAGCCACTCAAACAGAATCTGCTGTGCAGCGCGATGCTCCGGCTCCGCCGCCAGTAACTGCCTAACTGCGCCGAGCGCGTAGATGAACGACAAGCCCACGCTGCCCACACAAAGCACGCTGACCACGGATTTCGGCAGCCGCTTGCCGACAAAAAGCATCAGCGCCGCCGTTATCAGCGGAAACAGCGGAATCAGCCACAGGTGCTCGAGAAAATAGCCCATCGGCGTCATGCGAGTTTTGTTTCTTCTTTCATTTCGTCGCGCGTCACGCTACCACTTCAACAAATCCATTTCGTCCGCCAGCACCGTTTCGCGGTTCCGGAAAAACGCGATGATGATGCCCAGCCCTACTGCAGCCTCCGCCGCCGCATCGGCGATGATAAACAGGGCAAAAACCTGTCCCGCAACGTCTCCATACAACCGGGAAAACGCCACCAGATTGATATTCACAGCGTTCAGAATCAGTTCGATGGACATGAGCACGACGATCACGTTGCGCCGCGTGACCACGCCAATCACCCCGATGATGAAGAGCGCCAGCCCCAGGAACAAATAATTTTCAATCGGAAGCATCAGTTCCTCTAGGTCCTCTTCTTGGCCATCACCACCGCGCCGATCATGGCCACCAGCAACAAAACCGAAGCAATTTCGAACGGCAACAAATAGGTTGAGAACAAACTCTGCGCCACCGCTTCGGAATTGGGCGGCAGCTTGTCCGGCGGTGCAGCGATCATCTTCGGCAGCCCTTGGCCGGGCATCTTCCCGCTGGACCAGAACATCAGTCCGACCTGCGCCGCCAGCGCAAGTGAAATCACCAGCGCCACCCACTTCTGCCGCGCGAACTGAATCTGGCGCACGGCCACGTCCAGATTGACCAGCATGATCACGAACACGAATAGCACCATGATCCCGCCGACGTAGAGAATGATCTGCACGATGAACAAAAATTCCGCGCGGAGCTGCAGGAAAATTCCCGCCGTGGCCAGCAGCGCGGTAATCAGGAAAATGGCGCTGTGCACGGCGTTGCGCCGGGTCACCGTTAGCACCGCGCTCAACACAGCGACGGCCGCAAAGGAATAAAATATGATTTTATCCAGCATAGAAATCCGAAGCCGCGCCGCCATCCTCCTGTTGGCCGGTTTTTTTCTCCATGGCCAGAATGAAAAGCCCCGCCACCAGCGCGATGATGGCCGCGGGAGTGGTGACCAGCAGCAACCATCCGCCTTCCAGGTGGAAGTACGTTCCCACAATCATGGCGATGCCAACCACCAGCACGTTGATGATCGACAGGGGAATCAGGAAATGCCAGCCGAGGCGCATCAACTGGTCAAAGCGGTAACGCGGGATCGTGAAGCGCAGCCACATGAAAAAATAGAGGTACGCGCTCACTTTGAATATGAACCAGAAGCCGCCAAGGATACCGTCGGAGAACGGTTTCACGGCCGCAGCCAGCGAAGGTTTCAAAACCGGCAAGATCACCGGCGCAATCAACACCAGCGCCACCACAAAACACAATCCCGCCACCGCCAGCATGAACAACTGTTGCACGCGCGAAGGCTGCTTCGGCGTGCGCATCACGCAGTACGCGCCAATTGCCACCATCAAGAGCGCAGGCAGAAAATCGAGAAAATTCAACCAGTGGGTCCGTGGGAAAGGCCGCAGCCAGCCACCGAGAAACAATGTCGTCGCCACCGACGCCACCACGATCATGTTGGTGTATTCCGCAAGGAAATAGAGCGACCAGCGGAACCCGCTGAATTCCGTCATGTACCCGGCCACCAGTTCCGATTCCGCTTCCGGCAAATCAAATGGCGCGCGGTTCGTCTCCGCGATGGAAGCCACAAGATAAGTAAAGAAGGCCACGGGCGCGAGCAGCCCGAACCAAATGCCCTGCTGCCGTTGTGCTTCCACAATCGAAGTGATGTTCAGCGTTCCCGCGAACAGCAGCCCACTCACCAGCGCCATTCCTGCAGCGGTTTCGTAGCTCACCAATTGCGCCGAACTTCTCAGCGAACCCATCAGTGAGTAGTGGCTGTTCGAAGCCCATCCGCCCAGCACGATGCCAAAAATTCCCAATGCGCTAATGCCCACCACAAAAAGAATTCCTATGTTGATGTCTTTCGCAATTTGAAAAGCCGGCCCGATCGCCAGCCCGGCTATCGCTAGCAGTGCCGCAGCCACCGAAAGCACAGGCGCCAGCCAGAAGACCAGTTGATCCGCGTCCTCCGGTATGATGTCTTCTTTGATGAGCAGCTTCACCGCGTCGGCAATCGGCTGCAGCAATCCGTGCGGCCCCACACGCATCGGTCCTAGCCGCGCCTGCATGTCCGCCATCA
>DATBCN010000551.1:0-2055 GCA_036270475.1 Candidatus Angelobacter sp.
CGCCGAATCCGGAGAGATATTGCTAATGCTGGGCGCCGGAACGGTGAAGCTGACGCCATTGCTGGCGCTGCCGTTGCCGGCCGTGACCACGATATTACCGCTGGCCGTCAGGGCTGGAACCGTGGCAACAATCGACGTATCACTCCAACTCGTAATGCCGGCAGCCGCGCCGTTGAATGTGACGGACCCTGTTCCCCTGGCCGCGCCGAAATTACTGCCGCTGAGGGTCACTGCCGTCCCCGCGCTGCCCGATAGAGGCGCAACCGTGCTGACTGATGGAGGCAGCACGACAGTGAATGTCACGCCATTGCTGGCAACGCCACCCGCCGTTACAACCACCGATCCAGTGGAAGCGGCGGCGGGCACGGTGGCAACGATGGAAGTGTCATTCCAACTGGATACAGTTGCTGTTGTGCCATTGAACAGGACTGTTCCCGTGGCAACACCAAAGGCCGTGCCGGAGATCGTGACCGATGTGCTTGCGGAACCTGATGCGGGCGTGAGGCTGTTGATATGAGGCACTGCCGCCGTGAATGTAACCTTGTCATTCGCGCCATTGGACCGCAACGTAACGCTCTGCCGGCTGGTGGCGATGTTCTGCAGCACCACAATTGCCAGCAGCCGGTCAGTGTTAGAAGTAGCCAGCGCCGCCGTGACCTGGCAGGTAAATGTGCGCACCGCCGCCGTGCTCAGCGCGGTATTGATGGCCCCCGTGTGACACAGAGACGTCAACGAAGCGCCGGTTGCCGATACGCGCGCGATGCAAATGTCTGAAACCTTGATGTTGGCATTCGTCGTCGTATTGTCCAGCGCCAGCGAGTAGGCGCCATCGATCCACGATGTGAGACCCGGCACGCCCGTATTGGTGAAAAAACCGATTCCATACAACGAACTGGCGCTCACATTCACTGTTCTTGTGGAAGCGGTACCAGCGGCGGAAGTCAGCAGGAAGGAATCGTTCAGTGATGTTGCGTTACAGGTAGCTGTAGTTGACGGACCCTTGGCGGTCCCTTCAATGTACGTGGTTTGCGCCTGCATCCGGAGTGAAAACCCACCGAGCATAACAAAGCACAATGCGAGCAATGGTAGAGCAGACCGTAACGCGGCAATAAAACTTCCAGAGCGTGCTTTGCGATTTTGCAGTGTGCCGAAGTGTTGAGATTCGCGGCCCCTGGCAGGCATAAGGAGCGGAAGAGAGCTAATGACGGAAATCCGGGCTGACCGAGGCATGCGACCTCCAACAAATTTCGGTGTGGTGCAAAAGCAAAAAAAACGCAAGATGTAATGGAAGCGTCCGGGGAAAGACTACTTAATGGGTAATGAAACCGATGTATTCATAAATCCAGCTACACACAATTGCAAGTTAAAAATTGAAGTATCCTCACGTTGGCGCGCTAGTTTACGAAAATGGAATGGAATGCAAAATGCCTTGCAATAAATGGTTGATTCGCCGCAGGCAGTAATTGAAAATCGAGTTCTTATAAGCTTAAGTAAGCATTTTCCCCGAGCAGGGAAAATGAAAGTAATCTCATTCAGGAACTTGCTAGACGAAAACTATTTTATCCGCGGAGACGCCATAGGTTGAACCATCTAGTGGCGCAAAAGAAAAACAGCCTGGGGAATTTTCGGAAAACCCAAAAAATGGCGCGGGCTATGAGGTAAAAAAAAGGAACAAAATGTTGGGCAGCGCGCCCCGGTGCGATATCGCCCGGCCAGGGTTCGCAAACTTGGCCTGAGTTCCACCCGTTTCCTACTCTCTCGCGTGTGCGATTGCAACTCACCTGCAATCCGCAAAAAATGAAGTTGCGCGCCATTTCCTTCTGGTGACGATGTTGCTTGTCGGACTGCATTGCGGCAAGCGTAGACACACGCAGCGCATGGTCCACGCTTTCCGCGCAGCGATCCGCTAAAATGCCTGGGTAAATTTATGTCAATCTCCCTGCGGCCATTCCGCCCTGAGGACCAGGATTTTCTGTTCCGGCTCTATGCCAGCACGCGCATGCATGAAATAGCCGCGTTTGGCTGGCCCGCGGCGCAGCAGGAAGCGTTTTTTCG
>DATBCN010000552.1:0-1963 GCA_036270475.1 Candidatus Angelobacter sp.
GCGGACTGCGCCGCCACAACCTGATGGCGAGCTTCGGCGTGTTGGGCGTGCTGGCCGTGACCATGGCGCTGATCCTGATGGCGAGCCAGAGAGCGCGGCGGCTGGCCAGGGTGCAGATGGATTTTGTTGCCGGCATCTCGCATGAGTTGCGCACGCCGCTGGCGGTAATCTCTTCCGCCGCGGAGAACATTGCCCACGGCGTGGTGGAAGACAAACAACAACTGGTCCGCTATGGCAATACCATTGTGAAGCAGTCAAGGCAACTCACACAGTTGGTGGAACAGGTCTTGTTGTTTGCCGCCACGCGGCAATCGCAACGGCTATATGAGCAGGGGCCGGTGAATATTGCTGAAGTTGTGGACGCCGCGCTGGAGGGAACAAGTTCCACCGTGGCCGCGGCAGGGTTTAAAGTGGAGCGCCAGGTGGAAACAAGTTTGCCGCCGGTGCATGCGGACTTTACCGCCCTGGTGCGAAGCCTGCAGAACCTGATTACCAACGCCGTGAAGTACGGTGGAGACAGCCGGTGGCTACGGATAAAAGCCGCAGCCGTCCGGAACAAAGGCAAGAGGGCGGAAATTGAACTGGTGGTTGAAGACCGGGGACTGGGCATCAGCAAAGACGACATCAAGCACGTTTTTGAACCGTTCTACCGCAGCCCGGCGGTAAATGAATCCGAAATTCACGGAACTGGGCTGGGGCTGCCGCTGGCGCGTACCATCGTGGAAGCCATGGGTGGCCGCATTTCCGTGCGTAGCGAACTGGGAAAGGGAAGCGCTTTTACCATCCACCTGCCGGTGGCTGAAGGCCGCAAGCTGGCAGCAACCAAGCCGGACGAAAGTCGCGGCGCAGCCGACAAGCCTGCCGGAGCGGAGCCTGATTTCTCCTGATGACTGAACGCATTCTACTGGTGGAAGACGAAGAAGACCTGCGCATGACCCTCTCCGACCGGCTTAAGGCGGAAGGGTATGCGCTGGAGACGGCGGCGGACGGCGAAGATGGCTTACGCAAGGCAATTGACGGAGCGTATAACCTGATCGTCCTGGACGTGATGCTGCCGAAGAAAAACGGCTTTGACGTGTGCCGCGATATCCGCAAGGCCGGCATTACAACTCCAATCGTGATGCTTACGGCGCGCGGCCAGTTGGTGGACAAAATTCTGGGGCTCAAGATCGGCGCGGACGACTATCTCACCAAGCCCTTTGAGGTGCTGGAATTGCTGGCGCGGATTGAAGCGCATATCCGTCGCGGCGCTGGGCCTGCAAAAGGCGCTGAGGTGCTCCAGTTTGGCCCGATCAGGATTGACCTGAAGGGCACCACGGTCTCCCGCAACAGCAAGATCGTGCCGCTCTCCGCGCGCGAATTCCGGCTGCTGCGTTACTTTGCCCAAAACCCCGGCACCACGCTTTCCCGCGAGGTGTTGTTGAAGGAAGTGTGGGGTTATAACGAAGAGACGTTCACGCGCACTGTTGACGTACACGTGGGCAGCCTGCGCCAGAAACTGGAGAAAGACCCCAAGCAGCCGGTCATGATTATTACCGTGCCTGGCCTGGGGTATAAATTTGTGGCTTGACCGCCAACGCACCCGGACAAGGCCCTGTTAATTCTTGTTTTGCTGATGTAAAAAGGCTGTAAAGCCTATGGACTTGGACAGTGCTCCGGGGTAAAAATCTCCGGCATGCCACACGAACTATGTCCGCGAGGGAACGAACTCTTCTCCAAAGCAACGCAGGCGGATGATGTTTTTAAAGCAAACCTGCTCAAGTTTTTTGCCGCCGCGAAAAAAGACGACCAGGAAATGAAACAGATTGAGGTCCTGGGAGAGCAACACCGGGAAGCCGACGAAGCCTTTCATCGCCACAAGAGATTTTGCGCTGTCTGTGTTGAACTGCGTGTTGTGTCGCGCTATGTGGCGGCGGACTAAAGCCCGTCTCAGCCAATCCACTCATGCGCCGGCCTTAATCAG
>DATBCN010000553.1:0-1792 GCA_036270475.1 Candidatus Angelobacter sp.
GTCTTCCAGCTCGCGGAAGAACTGCCTGCTTCGATCCATATCAAAGCCAATGGTCCGCGTTTCCACCGTGGCATTCAAAACGTTTTGCGGATCAAAGCCAAGATAAGCATGTTCAGTGTTCTGCGCGCTGCGGACAAATAACCCCGCAACCACCAGCAGCATGAGTGAGACCGCCACCTGGCCAGCCACCAGCACGCTGCGGAAGCGCGACTTGCCTGATCCCACGATGCCGCGGCTGCCTTCATGCAGCACCTTATTCAATTCACCGCGAGCGGCGCGCCATGCCGGCGCCAGGCCCACGACGATGCCCGTCACCAACGCGGCTGACAGGCCAAATACAAACACGCGCCAGTCAAAACTGAAGTCGAAGCGCAGAGGGATGGTGGCAATCTCAATGCGAATGGACGAAAGCAGCCGGCTTCCCCACACGCCCACCAACACGCCAATGCCGCCGCCCAGCGCAGCCAGCAGAATGCTTTCCGTCAAAAGCTGGCGGACGATCCGTGTGCGCGCAGCTCCCAACGCCGTACGGATGGCCATCTCCCGTTCGCGCGCCGTGGCCCTTACCAGCACAATATTGGCAACGTTGGAGCACGCCAGCAGAAGCACCATTCCGGCCAGCAACATGAACAACGCACCCACAATCACCATTCCATTGCTGGGATCAGGATCAGGCCGCGCCAGTTTTTCCGGATAAAGCCGGTAACTCACGCCTTTGTGCGTCTCAGGATATTGCTGGTTCAGCCGCTGCGCCACTATGTTGGCGGAAACCTCGGCACTCTTCCGCGTCAGCTCAGGCTTGTAAATACCCAGCAAAGAGAGGTCATGGAGATCACGCTTGGTCCAATACTCGTTCGGATCATCGCTTTTGTCGGCGCTTTGCCGCCACAGCGTTCTCATGCCGATAGGAATGTAGCCCTGCATGTCCACCAGCGCGTAGGTGCCATGGAAACTTTCCGGCGTAATTCCAATTACCGTCACCGGATGGCCGTTGAGCTTTACCTGTCTGCCCACGATCGCGGGATCAGAATTAAAACGCTTTTTCCAGTAACCAAATCCCAGGACGATTACATTTTCTGATCCCAGCTTTTCCGTCTCCTGGCCATTGATCAGCCTGCCCTGCAGTGGATTCAGGCCCAGCGTCTGAAAATAATTTCCGCTTACATAGCTTAGGATCATCGGCTCCGTGCGGCCTTCCGATTCCAGGCCAGCCAAAGTAAGCGTATAGGCGGCTATGTGGGAAAATCCGTCCGCCTGCGCGCGAATGTCGTTGAAGTCCGGGTAGGAGAAGTGGATAAAATTGTCGCCGCCCTGTTGCTGTCCGCCAAACACCACCAGCCTTTCGGCATTGGGCACCGGAAGGGGCCGCAGCAACAATCCATTGAGCGCACTAAATATGGTGGTATTCGCGCCAATGCCCAGGGCAAGCGTCATCGTCGCCACCAGGGTCATCGCAGGATTCTTTAACAGCATGCGGATCCCATAACGAATGTCCTGAATCAGCGTTCCCATAAAACCACCTCCAGCGCGGCGTTTTTGCAAATGTCGGCAATATCAGCGAAAGAATTAGGCTGGCAATCTGATGCCCTAACCAACAAAGACGGTCCAAACACCTGAATGTTAAACAGATATACGCCAGCCGCTCGTCCCAGGTTCCGGGTTTCTGCTGTGCGATATCGAACAGTCCGGTGCCAAAAGCGAACAGACGCCAGGGCGTTCACACATGGCTGGAATTTTTAGCTTTCCGCATGATGAGGAACGAGAAGCTCTTCCGCCGATTGGGAAGTTGGAG
>DATBCN010000554.1:0-3109 GCA_036270475.1 Candidatus Angelobacter sp.
ATGACGTTTAGACGAGGTTGAGATTAACAACGTTTCAAATTTTATTTGGTCACTTTAGCATCGATTCCGGCTCCTGATGCCCGTGGCTGATGATTTTTTTTGCGCGCGAACTCTTTTCGCAACTCACGGACGGACTGGCCCATCGTTGCGCAAAAATTTCACGTGACTAAGCTACTTCAGTTCGTCATTGATAAGGTTGGCCAGCCGCTCACCGGCAAGGGCCACTCTTTCCGCCGCAATTTTCTGGGCCTTGTCCTTGTATTCGGGCGTGACCGTAAACGGACCGTCGTTCGCGCCGATCGGACCCGAATACACAAAATCATGCGCGATATCAAAACTTTCCTTCGTCCATGTGGACGCGATGGCTATGCCGGCCAATGCCGGATCTGCCGGGGCCAAACCGCTCGCATAGGGAATCACGTCAGCGGGGTTGGCGCTGTCACCGGGCAAGCCATCCCAAAAGGCGTGCAGCTCCTTGCTGGGATCATCTAATTTCACGTTGTTGCCGCCACTGTCTCCCTGAAGATCAGCTGCGCTGACCCGCGTGGAGGAATGGAGCGGCTGATGCACATCGCCGACCAGGTGCATTAACCAGACAAGGTCATAGGATTTGAGCGCGTCAGTCTTGGTGGATTTCGTTAATGCCAGGGTCTTGCGCAGCTTGTTAATTTCGGTTTCGCCGTTCGGGACCGGAATCGCAGGCAGGGCCGTTCCATCCTGCGTGAATGGGGTATCCACAAAATGCCAATATTTATGCCGATGATGGTCGCTATAGCCGATGTTTTGCGACGCGACAGAACCAGCCGGAGGCCGGTTGCCGCCGGAAGGGCCGTCTGGCAGATTGTAAGTGGAATCACTCTTGATTTCATCCGGCCATGTGGCAGCGATCATAAACACCATCAAATCCTGCTGGTCCGCTGGCGTCCCGACAGGAATCAGCGTTTTCCATTTGGTCTTGTAATAAGGGTTCTTCTTGAGCAGGACCGCGACTCGCGCTTTTTTCTCTGCCGTAAGCTTCTGGTAGGCCACATACGCCACGGCCATATGTCCAAAGCCAAACCACGCTTGAGAAGTGGAGCTGAGAAGAAGCAGACACAGCGTAACCGCAACGAACTGACGGAGCCTGGACATAAGAACTCCTCCCAGCAAACATTGCTTGCGTGCCGTTTGTTTTTGTGAGTGGCCCTATGGGTATTAGTGACAAAACGAGACGAAACGTTACAAAGAATCGGCGATCACTCGCGGGGGAAAAAATTAAGGCTTTCAAATGGACTGACTAAGACACCGGGCCCAACCGCAGAGTTCCAAAAATCCGCTAAATAAACCTGCGCGGCCCGGCGTTAAATCCGGTAGAATCGCCTTGTAGATTCCATCTAAAGAATACTACATATAAAGAATACTACATAGGATCGAGACACAGGGGCATGGAAACCGCGGTTAGAATCTCCCACACTTCGGGGTTGATCCTCCAGACCATCCGGTCAGGATACGTTTACGGTTTTGACATCATGGAAGTCACGGGACTGCCCAGCGGGACAATTTATCCCGCGCTGCGCCGCCTGGAAAAAGACTCGCTGGTGCGGGGCGACTGGGAAGACAGCCGGATCGCGTTGCGGCAGGACCGCCCGCCCCGCCGCTATTACAAGCTCACACGCCAGGGCAAGGATGCACTGGCCTCCGCGGTAGAGCGTTATCCGCTGTTGGCAAAACTGGCGCCGGAAGAAAAGGCGGCCAGGCGATAGTGAGAAATTGTGCAACCTCATTCTCAAATCCGGCCGCTGATCTGGCAATGTAAGCTCCTGCTGCGCAGCGCCAGCCTGTTGGTCCCCAGGCCACAACGCGCCCAGTGGTACCAGGAATGGTATGGCGAGATGTGGCATTGGCTCCATTTCCTGGCTGAATCCGGACGGCTCAATTCGCGCACTTCCATGGAACTGGCCCGGCATTGCTGGGGCGCGTTTCCTGATGCGGCATGGCACCGCTTCAGCCAGAAAAAAGTCCTTCGCGCCTTCGCGGAAGTGCCCCGTACCGCGCGCTTTTGTTTAGGCGCTGTCGTTTTTGCCCTGGCCGCTTTGGTTTTAGTTACAGGGCTTGCGCCCACCATCCGCTCAGGATTCAAGCCGCTGCCGTTCTATGAGCCTGACCGGCTGGCCTACCTTTCCATGCATGGCGGCTTTATCAAGTACGATGAGGAAAATCTGTTCCGCGCTACCGGACATTGGGCGGAGCAAAGCAAAACTGCCGAGATGGTGGCGGCATATTCCTGGCATCCGGTTGCACTGATTTTTCCCAATGACGTTGTGCGCGACATCAGCGCAAGGGTTTCACCCAATTTCTTTGAACTGCTGGGCAACAAAGCCGCAATGGGCAGGCTGTTTACGCCCGCTGACGAGTCAAGTTGCGGGCAGTGCGTGGTCATCACGCATCGTTTGTGGACGGCGGAATTCAATTCCGACCGGAACATTGTGGGTAAAACGATCTCAGTCGATGGCCGTCCCGGCACCGTGATTGGCGTACTGCCGGAGAGTTTTGTTTTTATCTTTCCTGAGGTTTCTGTCTGGCTGCTGCCGCGCTGGGGCCCGACCACCAACAATTTTGCCGACCGGACCGGCGCGGTCTTACGCATGGGTTCGCATGCAACGCTGGCCCAGGCCAAACAAGAGTTTCAGCGCTTCACGGATGCCGATGGCTACGGCAAGCCGCTGATGGAGTCGTTTGTTTCCCGCGCGCACCAGGGCGCAAAACTCTACCTGTTTTTTACCGTGCTCTCATTGCTGGGCGGCGTTGCGCTGGGCAGCCGGCGGCTGGGCGGCGCAAAAACGCGCAAAATCAAGTTGAGCTTCCGCCACACCATGCGGTGGTGGGGATTTTTCACCCTGAAGACACTGTTGCTTCTGGCCATCTGCTTTGTGGGCTCGCTGGAAATCACGGGAAAAGTGTCCATTTGGCTTACGGGATCTGTTCATCCGCTGGTAGGGCCGTTTTCCACGTGGCTGTTCCTGGTCACGGCGATGATCGCGCTCTCCTGGTCACTACATGATCAGGGACGGCGCTGCCGTCTTTGCTTAAGGCGGTTGAGCAATGAGGCGTCCGTGGGGACGCCCAGTTA
>DATBCN010000555.1:0-3579 GCA_036270475.1 Candidatus Angelobacter sp.
GATCTCCGGAAATCCCCACTTGGCATCCGGCGTGGTGTAAGCCATGTCGCAGACCATGGCCAGCTCAGCTCCGCCGCCCAGGCACACGCCATGGACCTCGGCAATCGTGATCTTTGGAAACTTAGTAAGCGCAAGAATCACGCCATGAAACTTCTGCAGCATCGTTTGGACCAGGTCCGGAGTATGCACTGCCACGTCGACGCCTGCCGAAAACCCTCGCTCTCCGCCGCGGATGATGACGACGGAGACTTCCTTCCGCTGTTCGAGCTGCTGAAGCGCCGCCATCAACTCATCCATCATCTGGAAGTCGATCACATTGAGCGGCGGATGAGCGAGCGTGATGCGGGCCAGCCCGCCGTGCGCTTCGACGTTAATCCGGTTTGTTGACGTCGCGGGATCCAAGTTCCTCTCCGTGCTTCCGTGGCGAATCTCACGGTTCCGCCGGTTTTCAATTTCGGCGATTTTTGGCAATTTTGGCAGTTCTGGCAATTCCCCCTAGCTCGTCCAGAATCCCTTCGTATCGTACTCCCGTATGGCCTTCAACTCTGCCGCGTTCGGCTCCGGCGTCGGCTTCACATTTTCGGCGACTTTCAATTTCCAACCAGTATTTGCCAGCACATCATCCACCGTGACGCCTGGATGGCATGTTGAAAGATAGGCTTCCGCGTCTTCTCCAAATCGCAGTACGCATTTGCTGGTAATCACCGCCGAAGGGCCGCCGCGCGGCAGCCCGGCGCGCTTCCGCCATCCCATGCCTTCACCATTTCCAGGGCTTGTGATGTAACTTACCTTTTCCGGCAGGCGGTGCTTGCCATGCTCCAGCAGTGAGACAAACCGGTGCGCCATGGAAGCAATATCACATGCGCCGCCTGATCCCGGCAGCCTCACCATCCCATTCTTGCCCTGCACCATGCTCGAATTCAAGTTGCCGTATTTATCCACTTCCGCTGCACCCAGAAATCCCAGGTTCACCCGCCCCGCCTGCAGCAGACTCATCACTTCCAGCATGCCCAGGCATTGTGTGGCGCCCTTGATGTTCGGCGGATCGGCCATGGTATAGATCAGTTCCGACGAGGGTGTGGAGCGAATCACGCCATTCTCAAACAACCCAATGGCATTCGGCGCATGCGTCTTTTTGGCGACTACAAATGCAATCAACGGCAACCTCATGCCGACAAAGACAACTTCGCTGTCTTTGATCTCGCGTGCAGCGGCGACGACCATGAGTTCGTTGAGGGTGTAATGCATTCGAGTATTTGGCTTTTGGTACTTAGTATTTGGCAAACCCGTCCTGGTATCAGACTGTGCGAGACTGGCTGCCACAATCGTGAGAAATACACCGCTCTGTTTTTGCTAATTACCAAGTACTAACTACTAAATACTGCTTTACTGTACCGCGTTCAGCGCGCTCTTCCGCACCTCGCCGATGGTCAGCAGCGGGTCCTTCGCGCCGGTCTTTGGCGCAATCCACTTCTTTTCTGATCCAATAATGTCCATCAGCAGCTTTTTGTCGGCTGCGTTGGGAAGCCAGCTATCAATCTGCTGTTTGTATTCCTTTTCCTCCAGCGGTTGTCCCGTCTGCGGATGGAACATCTGGCCTTTCCAGCGGCCAATCATACGGTTGAACTGTATGTTGGGACAATACAGCTCGGTGCTTCCCGGCCTTTGGCCGGCGCTGATGCGCTTCACCAGTCCTACGCACTCGTCGCGATAAAGATGGCGATTGTAATCATTCAAATTATCAAGGTCCGGGGCAGTTTCATTTTTCAGTTCATCGTAGCGGCCCTTCAGTCCCCATGTATAAGCCCAGTGCGCGGAAGAAGAATGATCTGTTCCAAACAGGTCATAAGCGCTGGAGATCCACTTGTTCAGATATTTCTGCATCAGCCAGCCCGGCACAACGCCTGCCTCCGCAATGCGCGCCAACCCGGTATTGCCGGTGCCCATGTGGAATGCTTCTTCACGCAGCATGTAACTCATCGAGCGGCCCAACGGCGCAAAGGCCGAGTATTTGAGCATCTGCAGTTGGAACTTGCCGTCACGGTCAACAAAGTCAGTGAAGGCAAAAAAGTCCAGCCAGTTGTCGCACTCTTCGTTAAACGATCCCAACAGCCGTTTGTTCTCGTACGCTTTGCGTTCCAGCATCTTCTGCGCTTCCACTTTGCCGGTGGTGCCAAAATGGTCGATGAGCAGCGCGCACATCTGCCACCCGTGGCGCATCTCCTCGATCATCACTCTTGTGAGCGACGAGCGGTCATAATCGCTGGGCGCGGTCTCAAACAGCCAGCGCTGCTGTTCCACGCTGGCAAATTCGGTATCGCCCTGGTAGACAATCAGGTTCATCAGCGCGTCGCGCATGTTCTGCGTGGGAATCTGGCGGACGTTCTCCCACTTGTTGCGCCCTTTGTAATAGCCGAATGAAATTTCCTCGGTCTCAATCGCGCCGTACAACGTATCGAACTTAAAATTGCGGATATCGTCGTGATTGACGCCGATTTCCTCGCGCCAGCCCTTGAACAGCCCTTCCCAATCACTAAACGATCCGATCTTCATCACTTTTCCCGGCATTTGCAACTCCTCTAAATGTCTTCCCGAATTGTTACTTCGATTAAACTGCCGCGCCGCTTGCCTAGCGATATCCCATCTCTGGGACAAGCTTGATCTTGCTCTTCACAAACATTCCGCTTCCGCGCGCAATCTCTTCATTTTGGTCGTTGTAAAGAACCGACTCCGCCAGAAACGACGATCCACCGCCCCGCACAACCTTTCCCGCGGAGCGGACCACGCCTGCTGAAACCGGCGCCAGCAGATAGAGATTGAAGGTGCTGGTCAACACAAAGTAGTCTTCCACCAGCGCACAGACCGCAAAAAACGCGGCGTCGTCAAGGCTCTTGAAATAGACTGATCCGTGTGCGGCCTGTGCCGCATGAAAAAACCGGCGGTCCACAGTGATCCTGATCTCCGCGGTCCCCCGGCCTATCCGGATCTGCGGCTGGAAGAACTCATTGATCGGCGCAGCCAGATACATGCGTTCCAGCTTGCGATAGTGCTCCTCGTTGGTCATCGAGACTGCGTGCTGCGCTGACATTGATTTCAACAAATTCCTTTGCAACATTCAGGGTCTATGAAAGCCACTGATGCAGTCCGGCTTTTGCCAAGGGCCAAAGGCTAAAAGCTAAGGGCTGCTTCTTACAAATTCATCCAAACGCTCTTCAACTCTGTGTAATGTTCAATCGCATGCATTCCTAGTTCTCTTCCAAAGCCAGATTGCTTATAGCCGCCAAATGGCAGCGCCGCGTCCATTACGCCGTAGGTATTAATCCACACAGTTCCCGCTTTCAGACGCCGCGAAAGCTGGTGGGCTTTCTTGA
This sequence comes from Candidatus Angelobacter sp., assembly GCA_036270475.1. Classification (GTDB taxonomy): domain Bacteria; phylum Acidobacteriota; class Terriglobia; order Terriglobales; family Acidobacteriaceae; genus Angelobacter. The sequence continues at coordinate 3,372 of DATBCN010000555.1, forward strand.
TGTCGTTGGTCCAGACCGCGGCGGCCAGACCGTAAACATTTTTGTTTGCCAGTTCCGCCACCTGCTCAATATCGTCAAAGGTGAGCGTGGCCAGCACCGGGCCAAAAATTTCTTCCTGGGCGATCTTCATGTCGTTGTTCACGCCGCCAAAGATCGTGGGTTCAATGAAGTAACCGTGGTCGCCGTTGATCTGGGCGCGTTTGCCGCC
>DATBCN010000556.1:0-4812 GCA_036270475.1 Candidatus Angelobacter sp.
CCCAAACTTGGCGGGCCGCGCACTGGCTGATTATTCCGCCCGCCATTTCAAATACATATATAAAGATGGCATCGCTTCCATTAGGCTCGACCGTCCAGAACGCAAAAACCCGCTGACCTTCGATTCTTATGCCGAACTGCGCGATCTTTTTCGCGCCCTAGCGCTGGCTCCCGACGTAAAGGCCGTGGTGCTGGCCGGCGCACGCGAGAACTTTTGCTCTGGAGGCGACGTGCACGAGATCATCGGCCCGCTTACCGAGCTTGAGATGCCGGGCCTGCTCGCCTTCACACGAATGACCGGTGATCTGGTGAAGGCCATGCGTGCCTGTCCGCAGCCGATCATCGCAGCGATTGATGGCGTCTGCGCCGGCGCGGGTGCCATCCTCGCAATGGCGTCCGATATCCGTCTTGGCACCGCACGCAGCAAGACTGCTTTTCTTTTTACCCGCGTGGGGCTTGCCGGCTGTGATATGGGTGCATGCGCCATCCTGCCCCGGATCATCGGGCAAGGCCGCGCTGCCGAGCTTTTGTTCACTGGCCGCAGCATGAACGGCGATGAAGCTGAACGCTGGGGCTTTCTCAACCGCCTTTGCGCGCCCGAGGAACTGCATGCGTCCGCTACGGCATTGGCGGCTGAACTTGCCGGCGGTCCCACGTTTGCCCATGGCATGACCAAGAAAATGCTCCATCAGGAATGGAACATGGGATTGGACGAGGCCATTGAGGCGGAAGCACAAGCGCAGGCCATTTGCATGGCGACTAAAGATTTCACACGCGCCTATCAGGCTTTTGTCGCCAGGCAAAAGCCGGTGTTTAAGGGAGACTGACAGGATGAGCAGCCATCTCGATTGGCCTTTTCTGGAGTCCCGCCACAAGACACTGGCGGAAGACCTGGAGCTTTGGGTGGGCCACGCGCTGTCTCAGGACACTCATCCACACTCGGTGAGTGAAGTGGATGAAGCGTGCCGCCAACTTGTACGCCAGCTTGGCGAAGGCGGATGGTTGAAGTATGCGATCGGCGGCAAAGTGTACGGCGCTTCCGCTGACACGATTGATACGCGCGCCGTCTGCGTGATTCGTGAAACGCTTGCCCATCATTCCGGCCTCGCTGATTTCGCTTTTGCCATGCAGGGCTTGGGCTCAGGCGCCATATCCAACTTCGGAACACACGATCAGAAGCAGCGGTATCTTTCCCGCGTGGCCAACGGCGTCGCTGTCGCGGCGTTTGCCATCTCTGAACCGGATGCCGGATCAGACGTTGCAGCTCTCAAATGTGCGGCCAAAAAAGATGGCGACTGTTACCTGCTCAGCGGCGAAAAGAGCTGGATCTCCAATGGCGGCATCGCGGATTTCTATGTAACATTTGCGCGGACTGGCGAAGAGGCGGGCTCCAGGGGAATTTCCGCCTTCATCGTTGATGCCGATACCCCCAACCTTAAAATCGCGGAACGCATTGAAGTCATGGCGCCGCATCCTCTGGCGCGCCTGGTATTCGACAATTGCAGAATTCCTGCCACTCAGCTTCTCGGCGAACAGGGCCAGGGATTCAAGATCGCGATGTCTACACTCGATATTTTTCGATCATCGGTCGCTGCAGCAGCCTTGGGCTTTGCCAGGCGCGCACTTAAGGAAGCTCTCGCGCGCTCCATGTCGCGCAAGATGTTTGGCCAGACACTGGCAGACTTCCAGTTGACCCAGGCCAAGCTCGCCAAAATGGCAACGGATATCGACTCCGCAGCGTTGCTCACCTACCGTGCCGCATGGTTGAAAGACAAAGGCGAACCAGTCACGGTGGAAGCAGCCATGGCCAAGCTGACAGCAACAGAGATTGCGCAGGAGGCCATTGACTCCGCAGTGCAGATATTTGGTGCGCTCGGGGTGGTAAGCGGCCAGACGGTCGAGCAACTTTACCGTGAGATCCGACCGCTCCGGATTTACGAGGGCGCTACAGAGGTGCAACAACTGATCATTGCGCGTGGCATCATCAAAGCACACAAGGCAAGCGAGGGCTAGCGTGGCTGACGCCCAAAAAGCAACCGATCCACCACCAGTGCGGCGCCATCGTTTACGACAGAAGTGTTGGTGCGCTTTGCCGATTGTGATCCCGCAGGAATTGTTTTCTATCCAAGACTTCTGGAGATGTTCAACAACCTGGTGGAAGACTGGTGCAACGCCGGGTTGAGGTTTTCTTTTGACGATCTCGTGATCCAACGTGGTTGGGGACTGCCGACCGTGCATCTTGAAGCTGACTTTGTTGCGCGCTGTCGCATGGGCGAAGTGCTGACGGCCAAGCTTTTTGTCCGCAAGATCGGTAGAAGCCCCTTCATGCCGATATCGTGCTGTGCGGGCCTGACCAGACGGACCGCGTTCGCGGAAAAGTGGTGCTTGTATTGACTGACAGGCGAGAGCATCGCGCAATCGCATTCCTGATGGACTGCGCAACCGGATCTTGACTTTTGTGGTGGCTGGCTGATGTGTCAGAAAAATTGAAGAGGACTGAAACGGAATGAAACTTCTGCAACCGCCAAATTGGCCGCGTCCCAAAGGTTACTCGAGCGGCGTAGCTGCGAAAGGAAGCATGGTTTTCTTAAGCGGCATTGTTGGCTGGAATGCTCAAGGCCAGTTTACAAGCCGCGACTTTACCACGCAGGTGCGCCAAGCGCTGCTGAATATTGTTGAGGTCTTGCGTGAAGCAAACGCCAAGCCTGAACATATCGCGCGCATGACCTGGTACGTGCTCGACAAGAATGAATATCTAGCGGCTGCGAAAGCGATGGGCGCGGTTTATCGTGAAATCATTGGCCGCCACTATCCCGCCATGTCAGTGGTGGAAGTTTCCGGCCTGCTAGAGAACGCCGCGCGGGTGGAGATTGAAGTCACGGCCGTTGTGCCCGACTAGCGCTGCACTCCGGGTTGCTGCTTGCGCCGCTCCTGCTCGCGCAACCGTGAGCGCTGAAGTTTGCCGGTGGATGTATGCGGCAACTCAGTCACAAACTCAATCGCGCGTGGATATTTGTAAGGCGCGATTCGCGACTTGACATAATCCTGAAGCGCTCGTCGCATTCCATCGCCGGCATCTTTTTCTTCAGTGAGCACCACGAAAGCCTTGACGATCTCGCCGCGCTCTTCGCTGGGGGCGCCGATGACGGCACATTCGGCAACTTTAGGATGTTCAATGAGCGCCGCCTCAATCTCAATGGCGACGATCTTGTAGCCGGAACTCACAATCAGGTCGTCAATGCGCCCTTCATGCCAGAAGTAACCATCTTCATCCCGGCGATACGCGTCCCCTGTGATGTTCCAGCCATTTTGCACATATTTGCATTGGAGTTCAGGCGCGTTTAAATAGCGGCAGCCCGTTGGACCGCGCACGGCCAGGCGCCCTACCGTGTTCGCAGGAAGCGGCTGCCCGGCGTCATCCACGACGATTGCTTCGTAACCGGGTACCACTTTCCCGGTCGCGCCAGGACGGATTTCACTGCCGGCCGCTGAAATAAAGATGTGCAGCAACTCCGTGGAACCAATGCCGTCGATGATCGAAATGCCTGTTGCCTTGCGCCATGCTTCGAACACGGCAAGCGGCAGCCGCTCGCCCGCGGAAACACATTTTTTGAGCGACGAAAGCTCATAACGGGGAGCAAGCTCCGCCATACTGCGGTAAAGCGTGGGTGCAGTGAAACAAATTGTGCACTTGTGCCGCTCCATCGCCTGCAGCAAGCCTTCTGCGCTAATTTTCGGCAGCAACAATGTAGAAGCGCCTGCGCGCATAGGAAAGAGCAACAGCCCACCCAGACCAAAAGTAAATGCCAACGGTGGGCTGCCGCAGAAGATGTCATTGGCACTGGGCTTGAGTACGTGTTTTGAAAATGTATCGCAGACCACCAGGATGTCACGATGGAAATGGACCGTGGCTTTGGGCTCGCCGGTGGTGCCTGAGCTGAATGCGATGAGAGCAACGTCGCCTTGTGCGGTATCTGCGTTTGTGAACTCGGCTGGAAACTCGCTGAGCAGCGAAGGAAGCTGCGTGAGACTTTGATTCTCATAGCAGATAACTTTTTCCAATCCAGGCGTCGATTGTTTTGCTTCGTTCAACTCGGCAATGTGTTCGCTGGCACAAAGCGCGTATTTGATCCTGGCTTTAGTGGCAATCGCGGCCAGTTCCTGCGCGCGCAGAAGAGGCATGGTTGTTACCGCAATGCCTCCAGCCTTGAGAACCGCAAACCAGCAGGCCGCCAGCATGGGAGTATTGGCGTCACGTAATAGAACGCGCTCTCCCGGCTGTAGTCCATGGCTCACCAGCAGATTTGCCAGTCGGTTCGCGCGCTCCAGCAATTGCTGATAACTCCAAACGCCGCCGTCTGTATGAAGGCAGGGACGTGCCCCAGCGCCCGCTTCAACGTTGCGATCCAGCAATTCCACAGCCGCATTGAGATGAGCAGGATATTCCAGCTCCGCCATGCCGCAGGTCTTAATGACCGGCCACAGTTCTTTTGGGGGCAGATGGTCCTTGGCAAATGTATCAGCGTGCTCGCCGACGGAGCGGGATTGGTTGCCGAATCTCTCTGCCGAACGCAGCTTGGATTTAGACAATACTTAAGTCCTCGACATCGCTGACAGCCCTGGCCGCAGGCTGCTGATTACTTCGCAACCCCACATATGAGTTCAATCACCGCAAACAAGATATTTGACACCTAAAGTATCTGACTTTACACTCTAGCGTTCGCTTTCCAAAGATAGATCAGTTTTTTCGGGGCTTGCGCCTGCCGCGGGCAAGAGCATTTTCAATCAAGGATAACCCTTATGTCCACACCCG
>DATBCN010000557.1:0-2513 GCA_036270475.1 Candidatus Angelobacter sp.
GTGGAAAACGGAATCCGTCTGACCGGCATGCCTGGATTCAAAGACATGCTGACGCCGACGCAAATGTGGCAGGTATCGCAGATGCTGCAGCATGCTGACAAACTTCCGGGCCAAACCAAGGCAGCGCTGGCAAGGCCAGCAGGCAGTCCCGTTGCGGCGCCGGCTGCGCCCGCGACAATGCAGCCGCAAAAGCCAAAAAAATGAAGTCTTTAAAGTGAAGCCCCAAAAGTGAAGCCCCGAAAGTAAAGACGCAAGGAACGCCTGATGAACTATGCACTGCCATTTGCCGCCGGAATAGCCGTTGCACTGGCAAACATCGTTATTGCATGGCGGCTGCCGGCCAGGAAGGCCGCCGAGTTCTACAACCTGTTTATGGCCGCCACCGCCGCGGTTTACGTGGGCAGCGCGCTGGCATCGGGCAACGCAAACACGCTGGTTCTGGAGACGGTGCTTTCAGCGGCGCTCTTTTCCCTGGCCTTGGCGGGACAGTGGAGTTCACTCAAGTTCACCGCAGCCGCGTTTCTGCTGCACGGAACTTGGGACTTGCTGCACGTGACCCGGGGAATGGGAGCAAACACGGGCGTGATTTTCCCCGTGGTGTGCGTGGCTTATGACTGGGTGATTGCCGGTTATCTGTGGTGGCTGGCGCCGCGGGCAAAATAGAACGCCAAAGTGGAACCGGGCCGCCGCGGAAATGCGGCAACCCATGGGAAGAGTTAGAGCTTCTCGTGAAATTCACAGCCGGAGCAGGAAATAAAAATGCCTCCGGGAACGTTGCGCTCACGGTCTTTTACGCGCTTTACGATCCGGGTAGGTTTGCCGCATTTGGGGCAATCGGTGCTCTTGGTGGTGTCCATTATTTTCTTGCGGTCCGCCGTTTTGGCGATCTTAGCCATGGTTGAATCGTCTCCTGAAATGTCGGGTTTTCCGCGGCTAATGTGCCGGCGGCAAATGGGTGGCGGAAATTTGAGGACAGCACGCCAATAGGGGTGCGTCCATGACCGCAACATAATGATTTTACACTGAAAGGGCGGTTCTCGTCGCGGCCAGGATTGGAAAGGCCAGATCGACAAAAGCCAAGGCTGGGCGCAAAAAAGTAAGAGTGCAGTGTGAAGTAATCTGGCAGGCTAAATCGTCATTCCAAGCTCAAGGCCCCCTCGGACCTACTCGCAAGCTGAAGAAAACGCTTGCTCGTTTACGGGACCTCGAGACGACGAATTTTTAGACAGTAAGCAAATCGATCCCAAAACTGTACACTACACGGAAAAAATATGCTTTACAGCTAACCTACGAGTCATTTATCAATCAATACTGTATCAATCAATACCTGCTATCAAAAGAAATCAAAACAAAAATTAAAAGAGGACCTCAAATGAAGAAATTGATGCTGGTAATGCTGGCCGCCATGGCCATCAGCGCGTTTGCCGCCGACACCAAGGTGCAAGGTTATCTGGTGGACATCGCCTGCGCGGATGAAGAAGGCCAGAAAGCAGGGTTTGGCGCAAAACACACCAAGGATTGCCTGCTGATGCCGGAATGCGTAAAGAGCGGCTATGGCGTGCTTACCGACGACAAAAAAGTCTACAAGTTTGATAAAGCCGGCAACGCCAAAGCCAAGGAATTTATTGCTGGACTGAACAAAGAGAAGGACATCAAGGTGGTTGTAACCGGGACCGTGAACGGCGAAAGCATGACCGCCACAAAAATTGAATTGCAGTAGGACCTTTGCAACACGGAGGAAACGGATAAGCGGAGAAAACGAGGGAGGAATCCATGCAGGACACCAACCTCCTGTCTCTCCGTTCCTCTGCGCTGCAAGGTTTTTGCTGGCTGGCTGACAGCGTCACCGGCTAAAAATTGCCTTAGCGCGCCTGGGCCGAGTTGCAACACTTTTTGGACTCGTCCTGCACCACCTTGCGCGTCTGTCCCAGGGCACGATTCAGCGATTGCCGGGGAATCGCGGTGACCAGCGGCCTGAGCAGCCAGCCCAGCCCCGTGGGCATATCGCGCGTGAGCGATAGAGCTTCACACTGCAGGTAAACGCCGCCATCTTTTTCTTCAAAGCGCCAGTAGGTGTTGAGCCGCCAGAGATAGCCGTGGCCTGAACCTACGGGAAGCTCTTCTCCGTCCGGCCTGGCCGGATCTTTTACCTCGGCGATGCGGGTGCTGATGGAGTTGGAAAAGACCTTGGTTGGGTCGACCTGCCCCCAGTGAACGTCATAGGTGGTGTTGAAATCGACGGTGGTGAAACGCTTCTGATGGAGGCGAAGAAACATTTTGTAATCCTCACCATTGTGGGCAATGGTGCGTGAGGCGCTCACGTCCGGCTTGTAAAGCTCGGCGCGGCGGTCATAATCCTTGACCACGGGAAGGGTACTGGCCAGCGTAACGCCGGGAATAAAGACGAGTCCGACCCAGTGATGGACCATGCCGTCCGGGACATCAGAGCTTGCGCCGGGAGCTTTAGTTTCCAGTTTCTCCACCAGAATCTCGCCTTGTTTGAGCTGCTCATA
>DATBCN010000558.1:0-8732 GCA_036270475.1 Candidatus Angelobacter sp.
CTGGCCACCGCCCGGCCGCTCATGCGTGGCCGCCGCACGCAAGTATGGGAAGCCACCGTGACTGACGCGGAAGGCCGCTCCGTCGCCACTGGCCGCGTACGCTTTCTCTCGCTTGAAGCCGGCGCGTCTCTGGCCGGAGAGACTGTGGCGGTAAAGTCCGCCCGATAAGCGATCTTTAACAGCAATCCTCATCGTTTTACCGCCGCGGCTGTCCCAGCGCCCATGCTTCCAGTTGGCCGATCTGGCGCATAAGCTGGATCTGCGCGCGGTCCAGCTCAAAGCTGGAATTCAGATATGCCGTATAACGCTGGTGCTCCAGCACGCGGGCGCTTTCTTCTTCTTTCACGCTGGCTGCGCCGCTCTCGATTTTTGCATGCGCTGCTTCGATATCAGATTGCGCCAATTGGTGCTCCAGTTGCGCCACTTCCCGCGCTGCGGCCAACTGCTGTACCGACCGTTGCAGCTTGAGCGTCTCCGTGCCTACCTGCTCCTTCACCGTTTGCGCTTCTTTGCGTGATTTGGCGGCGTCCGCTTTCGCTGCTTCGGCGGTGGCGCGCTGCACGGGATTGAAAAACGGAAAGCGTATGGCCACGCCAGCCGTTATATTGTGGCGCTGAAATTTCTGGAAGAACTGGTCATAGTTATTGAACCGTGCCAGCACGGCGTACTGTCCCACAAAATCCACTGCTGGATAGAGCTGCTTGCGCTCCGCCTGCGCGCGGAATTCCTTGGCCTGCGCCGCCGCGTCCGCCACTTTCACCACAGGATTGTTTTTGATTGCTTCGCCCGGCAAGTCCTGGTCCTGCGCCACGGCAGGCAGCTCCGGAATGGATTCAGTCGATGTCTGGATTGACGCCGCAGGAAGCCCGGTAAGCTGTGACAGCCGCATGCGCAACTGGTCAGCCGCCGCTTGCGTTTGTGCGATGTCCAGCTTCGTTCTTGCGCCCACCAGCTTGGCCCGCGTGGCGTCCACCTGGCTATCCAACCCTGCCTGGACGCGCTGGGCCACAATGTCCTGGAATTTCTGCGCGCCCTGCTGCTGCTCCCGCTGGATGGAAAGCGATGACTCCAGCAGGTCAAGCTGCACGTAGTCCAGCGCCGTTTCCATGATCACATCATTACGGCGGTCGGCGTTTTGCGCCGTGGTCACGTCCACTTCACTGCGCGCGGCTTTGACGTTGCTGCGTTGCGCCGCGTTCAGCAGCGCTCCCTGAAAGTTCACGTTAAAGATGGAAGGCGCCGCGCCTTCCAGACTGAGCGGGAACCCATAGGACCCGCCCAGCCCTGAGCCTATGACCGCTTGCGGCAGAAAAACATCGCGCGCCTGGGTCACCGTGGCCCGCGCGCGTTGCAGGTCAGCCTGGGCCAGGCCGGTGGTGGTGCTGTTCTTTACCGCCAGCTCAATAGCGGTGCGGAACGCAAGCGGCTTGTCCTTGCCGGACGAAGAATCCTGCGCCGGCAGCGTTGCCGGAAGCGCCAGGGTCCAGATTACGGCCAAAATCACACGGGCATGCAATGTCATTTTTCACCTGCACATTTTTGTTTGCGTGGAATGGTAGGAAAGACGTGATTCTATCGGGAAATGCGCGCCAGCGCATCCCGCGCGGGTTTGTACTCTGAGGCCATTTGCGTGGCCGCGCGGAATTCCGCTGCTGCTTCCTTTTTTTTGCCTTGTTTTTCCAGCAGTACGCCCAGCAGATAACGCGCCTGGAACGCCGGCCCATCTTCCGCCAGTTCATCCTGGGCAACGTAATGGCGCAACATCTGCGCCGCGCCGGCATAGTTGCGGCCGGAGTGCAGCAGCAAAGCGGCTGAATCGAATTCGGCCACGTCCCCCGGATGCGTGGCGGCCAGCGCCTGGTTTATGGCTGTTTCCATGTCCTGCATCCGTCCGTTGCGCCGGTAATAGTGCGCCAGCTCCACCCAGTAACGCGCGGGATTGCTGCTGGCGGCAACCGCTTTTTTGTATTCCTCTTCCGCCCGTCCGCCGCCCTGCTTTTCTTCAACCCGCGCGGTGATATAAAAGCCCAGCGCCGGATCGTGTTTGGCGACGTAGTCGGCCTGCTGCTTGGCTTTGTTCTTGTCGCCGCCCAGAAAACCGGGAGCTTCCAGGTAGAACTCGCTCAGGTCAGCGCGGGCGGGCAGATTGTCAGGGTCCAGCGCCACGGCGCGCTCGAACTCGCCTCTTACCTTGCGGGCCAGGCCAAACGCCGTGAATGGATTAGCGTCTTCCGCTTTGCGTCCCATGGCGCGCCCCAGCCAGAGATGGTAGAGGCTGTTTTGCGGATCAAGAGCAACGGCTTTTTCCGCCATGCGGACCGCGTTGTCCCACTGTTCCATGCGGAAGTAAACGCGGGCGAGCAAGTGGTAGGCCCGCGCATCCCTGGGATCGTGGGCGATGGCGGCATTCAGCGTGTGCAGCGCTTCATCGGCTTTGCCGGCTTTCAGCAGCGCGGCAGGATCGGCGTCTGCTCCGGCGGCGAGGCCAATCGCCAAAAACAACAAGGCTGCTGAGCGATACAGGCACTTCAACGCTCAACCACCTTTACTTCCATTCCGCTGCGTAGCGGCTGCGCGTTAATGGCGCCCAGCGCCACCTGCGCGCCCTCTGAAATTCCTTTCACCACTTCCACGCGCGTAAGGCTGGAAAGCCCCGTCTGCACTTCCTGCGCCTGCACCTGGTCCCCGGTGATGACGTAGATATAGCGCTTGCCGTCAAGATCATGCACCGCTTCCCGTGAGACCGTCAGAGCGCCATCATGCCGCGACGAAATAATGCTCACGTTTACGTTTACGTTGGGCAGCAGCTTGCGGTCTTTGTTGTCGATCTCTGATGTGATTTCGCCTACCGTGCGAGTGCCCACCATGGTTACGGAAGTGGGGACGCGGATGAGCGTGCCTTCCCATGTGCGGCCCGGCGTGGCGTCCCACCGGATCTCCACCTGTTGGCCTTTGGCCAGCCGGCCGATCTCCGGTTCATCCACAAAAGCGCGCACCCGCACTTTTTCCAGGTTCGCCACCTGCACCAGCAATTCCCCACCGTTTACATACGAACCGGATTTCACTGGAAGTTGATACACCGTTCCGGCAAAAGGCGCGGTCACGTTGGAGTGGTGCAGCAGGTCTTCTGCTGCCGCGTATGCGGCGCGCGCTTCTGCCGCTGCCGCTTCCACCTTGGCAACTTCGGGCGAGGAGAACCGTCCGCTTACTTTTGCCTGCAGCAGTTGGACGTCGGCTTCCGCCTTCTTCTGGCGGTTTACCGCTGCTTCCACTTCCGCTGGGGAGGCGGCGCCCGTCTGTTGCAGCTTCTGGATCGCCTGCAGGTTGCGTTGCGCATCGTCGCGCTCTGCCTGCGCCTTGGTCAAATCAGAGCGGCTGGTCAGCAGCTCTTCCTGCGTTCCGCCCGCTTTAATGGCGTGGAGCGCCGCTTCCGCCGACCGCAACTGAGCCATGGCCCGCGCGGCCTGCGCCCGGGCCTCGGCGTCGTCAAGATGCACCAGAAGCTGGCCGGCTTTCACGTGGTCGCCTTCAGCCACCAATACTTTGTTTACCGTGGCGGGCGCGGGAGCATGCGCCTCAAAGCTGTTGACCGGCTCAATCTTTCCGTTGGTGGAGATCACGCTGGCAATCTCCTGGCGCGCCACTTTTTCCGCCCGCACCGGAGTGCTGCCGCGATGCCGGTTGATCCCGGTGAAAAGCACCACCGCTACCACCACCAGGGCCGCCACAGCCAGCATTCGCCTGCGGTTGCCAACGCCGTTATTTTGGCTTTGTCTCGCCATTCGTTAGAAGGTCACTGTCTTAAGCTCTAAAAAGACGCTCAAGCTCTCAAGTATATCCAAGCCCGCAGGATTGGCGCACAAATCGGTTGGCTGGCCCTGTGGTTCTGGGCCAATGTTTTGGGGCTAATGTTCTGGGGCCAAATGCAATTCCAAATCCGTCTGCAGGTGTTTCTATTTTAGACGATTGTATTTTAGAAGGACGTCCTGCCCCGCCGTTGCATCCCGCGGAAAAAGCCATTGTTACAATAGGACCTGATGTCACATCGTACAGGCTATACCGACGACCACGCAAAAGCCGGGCTGGACCACGATTTCCCCGAGATCGACACCTGGCCCAACCAGTTTCCCGCCTATGAAATCGTCATTGACGTGCCGGAGTTTACATCGGTCTGCCCCAAAACCAGCCTGCCTGACTTTGGCACGCTGGAAATCCGTTACATGCCCGGCAAGCTTTGCCTGGAACTAAAGTCGCTCAAGGAATATCTGCTGCACTATCGCAACCTGGGCATCTTTCAGGAGAACATCGTCAACCAGGTGCTGGAAGACGTTGTGCGGGCCTGCAAGCCGAAATGGGCCCTGGTGAAGGGCGTGTTTCGCCCCCGCGGCGGGATCGGAACCACGGTGGAAGCGCGCTGGCCGCGGCCCAAGAAGTAGACAGTTTGTAAAACCGGGAAGGAAAATCGGGTGAAAATCGCACGAGGCATCTTTATTGCGCTGCTGCTTGCAGTCCCTGTGACGGCTCAACAGCCGCCGACGGCCACCGAGATCAGTTTTGAAAGAGTCACCCGTGCCAGCAGGGAATCTCTTCGCGACTCGGCCGAACTGCCCATGCGCGTGACTACGGACTTTTCAGCTACGGATTTGGCTGGGCATGTCCGAAAGCACAGGACCGGGAAGTTTGATTATGATTTCCACGGATTCAATCCCCGCTCCAGCAACTCAACAATGAACCTGCGCGGTTTGGGTTTGACAAGATCCGGCTATAAGGAAGCTACTACCACTGCTATTGCTGCCACCCTGGCCGCCGTACTGGTTGCTCCCGGTGCGGAGCACAGATTCAAGATGAAAGTAATTGATTCACCGCAGCCTGACATTTTCGTGGCTGAATTTGCCGCTGAGGAAGATAGCTTTGGAACGATTCACGTGGAAGGGTTGAGTACGGAGAAGTCCAGTCCCGAGGAGAAGTGTCAAACTTTAGGGTGGATGCGCAAGGCGTACCTCTTTAGGACCATTTGTCCGGGTCGCCTGCGGGTGAAAATGCAAAAAGATGATCTTTCGATAAAGGCCTTTGCCTTCGATGCCGCCGGTCTGCCGCTGCCGGCCGAAGTTGACTATCTGGGCGAGGCGAACATCACCGGTTATCACGTTGACATTGACTTTCAAAAAGCTACGCTCCCGGGCGATCCCAAGCCTTTCGTTGTGCCCCGGCATGTTGTTGTCACGGTAGCCACTGACAAGGGCAAGCTGGTGATGGCTGGAGAGTTCGCTCTCAAGAAATGAGCGAACGTGCGGCTATAATCCCTCCATCCATGCCGCCAAAACTCTATCCCCGCCTCTTGCTGGCGGTGCTTACCGGACTGAACATCCTGAATTACATTGACCGCAATGTTTTGTTCGCGGTGCAGTCCGACGTAAAAAAAGAATTTCTCGTCAGCGACGCCCAGATCGGCGTGCTTACCAGCGCTTTCTTTTTCACCTACATGTTTGCCGCGCCGCTGGTTGGCTGGATGGGCGACCGCTTTCCCCGTAAAAACATCGTTGTTTTTGGCATCATGATCTGGAGCGGCTTTACTTTCCTGACCTGGCTTGTGCATGACTATAATCAGTTGCTCTGGCGCCATGCCATCGTCGGGATCGGTGAAGCCAGCTATGCGACCATTGCGCCTACGCTGATTGCTGATTCATTCCCGCCATTGAAGCGCGGTCGCATGTTGTCTATTTTCTTTCTGGGATTGCCGGTGGGCAGCGCCGCTGGATATTTCGTCGGCGGCTATCTGGCGCATTATTTTGGAAGCTGGCGGGCGCCGTTCATGGTTGCCGGGATTCCCGGCTTCCTGCTGGCTTTCCTGCTCTGGATGCTGCCCGAACCGCCACGCGGCCAGCATGAACAACATGCTCCCGTGGATTCATGGCAACTGCTGCGTGGGCTTGCCCGCAACGGCGCTTTTCTCACCGCAACTTTTGCCATGGCCATGTATACCTTTGCCATCGGCGGCATGCAGGTGTGGATTCCAACTTTTCTTCAGCGCATCCGTGGGCTGGACGTAAGGACGGCAAATATCGACTTCAGCATTATCGTCATCATCAACGGCATCGGCGCTACGCTGCTTGGGGGATGGCTGGGCGACCGTCTTCTTAAACGCTACTTCGGCGCTTACTATTCATTTTCCGGTTTTGCCATGCTGATCGCCGTGCCCTTTATGGTGGCCGCGATTTACATGGGCGGCAAGCTGATGTTTCCGGCCATCTTTGCCGCGGTATTTTTTATTCTTATCGGCACCGGCCCCACCAACGCGGCCCTGGTCAACTCCGTAAGCGCCGGCATTCGCTCCACGGCGCTGGCCGCGAACGTCTTTATCATTCATCTGCTGGGCGACGCCTTTTCTCCCACGTTGATCGGCGGAATTTCTGATAAAACCGGCTCTCTGCAGATCGCTTTCTGGGTGGCTTTTGCCGCTGCCGGAATTTCCGGGGTCATCCTGCTCTATGGCGCGCGGTTTGCGCCGCGCCTTCAGGCCCAGGCATGATTTCGTTCTTCTGGATTTCCGGATTGCTTCTGGCTGCAATCTGGCTGGTTCCGGTCTTGCAGCTTGCGCTCCACTTTTCCGAGGTCGCCGATCTTTCCAGTCCGGATTGGGAGCCTCCGACAGATACTGTGCTGCCATCGCTCACCATCGTGGTGCCGGCGCGCAATGAAGAAGCCGAGATCGAGCCTGCGCTGCGTTCGCTGGTGCAACTGAATTATCCGCAACTGGAAGTGATTGCCGTAAACGATCGATCCACGGACGGAACCGGGGAGATCATGGATCGCCTCGCCTCAGAGCCTGCGTCCCAGGGCAGGTTACACGCGCTCCATGTATGCGATTTGCCGTCCGGTTGGCTGGGAAAACTGCATGCCATGTGGCTGGGTTCGCAGGCAAACGCCGCGCAGGGAAACGCTGCGCAGGGAAACGCCCCAGTGCCGGGAAGCAGCGAATGGCTTTTGTTTACCGATGCTGACTGCGTCTTTCACCCTGATTCGCTGCGCCGTGCCATGCACTACGCAACCAAAGCCCAAGTCGATCACCTGGTGCTTTTTCCCACTGCCCACATGAAGGGTCTGGGCGAAAGAATGATGATCGCTTTTCCCCAGGTCATGGCCATCTTTGCCATGCGGCCCTGGAAGGTCCGCGATCCCAGCGCTCGTGACCATATCGGCGTGGGTGCTTTCAATCTGATCAGGCGGCAGGCTTATGAAGCCATTGGCACCTATGAAAAGCTGCGCATGGAAATTGTGGACGACCTCAAACTGGGTGAAGCAATCAAAAAGTCCGGGTTGCGGCAGGACGTTGTCTTTGGCCCCGGCCTGGTAACGCTGCGATGGGCCGTCGGCGCGGCGGGCGTGGTCGCCAACCTGGAAAAGAATTTGTTCGCCTTTCTTCAGTTCAGCGTACCGTTAGTGCTGGCCGTTTGTGCCATCACGTTTTTTCTGTGCGTCGGGCCATTCCTGGGGCTTCTGCTTGCTCCCGGCTGGTCGCGCACCGGATTTGCCGTGGCAACCGCCATGATCCTGCTGGCTTACCTTTTTTCCGGACGCTATATGGGCAGCTCTCCGCTGCTGTTTCTCACCTGTCCGGTGAGCGCCTTGGTTTTTGACATTGCTGTGCTGCGTTCAGCCTATCGCACCCTGCGCGATGGCGCAGTGACGTGGCGCGGAACAAGATATTCGTTGGCAGAGTTGAAAAAGAAAAGATGAAGCCACGGCTTTTGGTATTTGGCTCTTGGTACTTGGCTAAATACCAAGCACCAAATACCGTCCCACCAGCCATAAACCGAGCAGAATTCGATCCTCATCTTGCGTAAATCTGCGACGAACGGTTCTCTACCGGAACAAATTCTTCAGAATAAAAATCGCATTGGCTGGCCGCTCCGCCAGCCGCCGCATCAGGTAGGGATACCACTCCGTTCCAAAGGGGATATAGACGCGGCAGCGCCAGCCCTCTTTCACCAGCTTCTGCTGCAGGTCGCGACGCACGCCGTAGAGCATCTGGAATTCAAACGCCGCGGGCGCGATCTTTTCTTTCTGCGCGAACTCAATCGTTGCGCGGACCATGTTCTCGTCGTGCGTGGCGATGCCGTGATAGACGCCGCTCTTCAGCAGCGTCCGCATCAGCTTTACGTAATTGACGTCCGTGTCTTCTTTCTTCTCAAAAGAAATCTCCGGCGATTCCTTATACGCCCCTTTGCATAGCCTGATCCGAATACGCTCTGCCAGCAACGCCTCCACATCTTTTTCACTGCGAAAGAGATACGCCTGGACCACCGCGCCCACGTGTCCGGCATTTTCCGGCTGGCGGTGCAGGCGATGGACAAAATCCAGCGTCCGCTGTGTGTAGGGCGAACCTTCCATATCAATGCGGACAAAATTATTGATCTTCGCCGCGTGCTGCACGACGCCGGAAGCGATCTCATACGCCATTGCCTCGTCCACGTCCAACCCCATGTGCGTCAGCTTAAGGCTCACATTGGCGTCTAGGTTTCGCGCCTGCATGTCGTCCAGCATCTCGTGATAGAGCTGTGCGCTGTGCCGCGCCTCTTCCGCGTTGGTCACGTTCTCGCCCAGATTGTCCACGCTTACGCTCAGGCCAAGTTTGTTCATGGCTTGCGTGGCCGCAAGCGCCTCATCTGTGGTGGTCCCGGCTACAAAACGGCGGGAAAGCCGCTGACCAATCCATGTCTTCTCCGCCATGG